>CAXNCW010000142.1:0-3681 GCA_964200955.1 Legionellaceae bacterium | reverse complement strand
GATTCTGTTTGAGCGGCGCGAGTTTAGCTCAATAAAAAATGATAAATTATTTTTTGCGAGATCTCTGAATATGATAAAACCACAAGAATATGCCGATCGAAGACAACAATTAGCACAACATTTGCCTAATGCGGCTGTAGTGATTATTGCTGCAACCAATGATGTTATTCGTAATGGTGATAGTCATTATCGTTTTCGACAAAATAGTAATTTTTATTATTTAACTGGCTGTAATGAATCCCAGTGTATTTTAGTGATGAAGAAATCACAAAGTCATTGTGAAAGTATTTTGTTTAATCGTCCACATGATGTTGTGAAAGAGCAATGGATTGGTAAATTTTTAGGGCAGGATGGGGGTTGTGAGCTGTTAGGTATGGATGTTTCTCTACCTATTATTGAATTTTCACAACATTTACCAGAATTATTAAAAAATATAGATGCCATATATTTTTCACGGGATAACTTACAACAATATGCGTTGCAAATTGCTGCATTAAAATCTAAAGAGAATTGTTATGATTTAGAGCCGTTATTGAGCGCCATGCGTCTCTATAAAAGTCCTCAAGAAATCAAATGTATCCAGTATGCGGCTGATGTTTCGGTATTGGCACATAAGCGTGCGATGCGCCAATGTCGTCATGTGCAATGGGAATATGAATTAGTTGCAGAATTAATGTATGAATTTCATTTGCATGGTTGTCAAGATGTTGCTTATTCGCCTATAGTTGGCGCTGGTGCTAATGCCTGTGTGTTGCATTATACGGCAAATAATCAACCAGTTAAATCGGGTGATTTAGTGTTAATTGATGCAGCTGCTGAGTATGAAAATTATTCTGCAGATATTACTCGTACCTTTCCTATTAATGGCCGCTTTACTACAGAGCAACGTTTACTTTATGAATTAGTGTTAACTGCACAGCAATCTGGAATCGCATGTATTAAGCCTGGTGTGATATGGGATACGATTCAAAAAATAATTCTTCGAATTTTAACTGATGGTTTATTGACTTTAGGCTTATTGAGTGGTGAATTAGAACAGTTGATAACTGCTCAAGCATATAAGAAATTTTATATGCATAATTCTGGGCATTGGTTGGGTTTGGATGTTCATGATGCCGGTGCTTATAAAATTGGTGAGTTTTATCGACCGCTCGAAGCCGGTATGGTATTAACTGTGGAGCCAGGATTATATATAAATGCGCATACGCCAAATGTTGATCCGCGGTGGTGGAATATTGGTATTCGTATCGAAGATGATATTTTAGTCACATCAGATGGGTATCAAAACTTAACTAGGGCATTGCCCACAGCTATTGCTGATATTGAGGCGCTGATGCATGCTTAATCAGCAAGTAGATATTCTTATTGTTGGCGGCGGTTTAGTTGGTTCTACTTTGATGTTATCTTTAGTGAAAGCACAATATAATATTTTAATGATTGAAGCTAATGCTGCCTCTAGCATTGTCCATACGCGTAATATTGTTTTAGCTCCTGCTAGTATTGCTATCTTGAAACAATTAAATATTTGGGTGGATTTACAGTCATATGTAGTGCCTATTCAAAGTATCCATGTGTCGCAACAGCATTATTTTGGATCTACTTATTTGCAAAAATCTGAGCCCTTGGGATATGCAATTGAATTGCATGATTTAAGCTCAGTGTTACAAAAAAAGATTGCTAATCTACAAATTATGACTGCGGCGCAATTAATTCAATTAGATTTGCAGCAACAGATTGCGATTATAAAATATAATGATATTGAATTGATAATAACCGCCAAATTAATTATAGCTGCAGATGGCGCGCACTCTACGGTACGCAAGTTAGCGCAATTACCAGTCAAATTAAAATCGTATGATCAACATGCATTAATTGCGAATATTATATTAAATCGTCCGCATGATTTTCATGCTTATGAACGTTTTGCTACAAAGGGACCATTAGCAATGATTCCAATGTTAGGTCAGCGATCATCTTTAATTTGGTGTTTACCACCACATGAAGCACACACATTAAAACTTCTTGATGATGATAAATTTTTATTAAATTTACAGAAAGTTTTTGGTTATCGTTTGGGTAAATTGCAACAAGTAAGTCAGAGATTAGTATTTCCACTACAACAATTAGTGATGCCAATCAAAATTCAGTGGCCGTTAGTTTTTATTGGGAATGCGGCACAAACTTTACATCCTGTAGCTGGACAAGGATTTAATTTAGGATTACGTGATGCTGCAACATTGGCTCAATGTATTATCCAGCATGGCATTAATAAAAATATGCTAGATATTTATCAATCTATGCGGCAGCAGGATCAAGAAGTGATTACGAGATTTACAGATTATTTGGTACGCACTTTTACTAGTAAGATACCAGGCATGAGTTTAATTCGTATGTTGGGTTTGTTGACTATGGATAATAGTAAAACTTTGCAAAAGATTTTAGCTTATTATACGTGTGGTTATTTTGGTCTGCTTACTTCTGGTATTATTATTGATAAAATAAGCAATAGCATATTAGGCAAGCATGTCGATAGTATATGATGTTATCATCATTGGTGGTGGTATTGTTGGTTTAACTACTGCTCTTGGTCTCGCACAACAAAATTTTAATGTAGCATTAATTGACGGTGGGGATTTAGTTGTTATAACCGATAAACCGGATCCACGTGTTTATGCTATTAATACTACATCGCAACGATTATTCTATGAATTGGGTGTCTGGAAATTATTACCACCAACACGTATGACCCCGTATAAATACATGCATATTTGGGATGCAATTAATCATGTTGGTATTGATTTTGCGGCGCAATTAGTTGCGGCAAATGAATTAGGTTATATTATTGAAGAAAATGTTATACGTGCAGCTTTATTAAATGTAATAGCTACACATTCTAATATTAAGTTATATAAACAAGAGCTGATTACTGATATTCAAGACCATAATCATATGATGCAGGTTGCCAATGCAGATAAAACATGGCAATGTAAATTATTAGTTATAGCTGATGGTGCTCATTCTACTTGCCGGCAAATTCTCAAAGTGCCATTGACAACTTGGTCATATCAACAACAAGCAATTATTACTAATGTTACGACAAGTAAACCGCATAATAATACTGCATATCAAGTTTTTAATCCTGATGGTGCATTAGCATTGTTACCATTAAATCATGTGCATGAGTATTCGATAGTATGGTCAACAACAGCCAAAGATTTGATGTTCATATCTATAGAAGCATTTAATCAGCGGTTGCAGCAGTCATTATCAACGCATGTATATAATCTTACAGGTGCCATTAATAGCCATAGTCAACGTTATAATTTTCCATTATTTATGCGTAATGCACAAAAGTATGTGGGAAAAAATTGGTTATTAGTTGGTGATGCAGCGCATACGATTCATCCACTAGCTGGTTTAGGATTAAATATTGGCTTAGCTGATGTTACGGATTTTTTATTATATTTACAGAGTAATCAGAATAAATTACTAAATCAGCGTCAATTAGAGGCTTATCAAAGACAACGCAAGTCGGCAGTTTGGCAAAATATTTTATTGATGGAATGTTTAAAATTATTGTTTACTAATCAAAATAGTGGTGTGCAACAATTACGTAAAATCGGTTTGAAATTGTGTAATTTGAGTGAATTATTGAAGCGTTTTTTTATTAATTATGCATCG
>CAXNCW010000141.1:0-3704 GCA_964200955.1 Legionellaceae bacterium | reverse complement strand
TCCATAATTCCATACGATCCCTTTTTCTTTTTATGTGATTTGCTCGCAAAACAAATTCTACATAAAAGCTGAGGGATCCTACACTCTTTTTAAGATGCCTTTCTGATCAAATAGAACTCATCAACAGTGGAAAACTTTGGACTCTCCAGATATTAAGAACTAATGCACATTCTTTGTCGAAAAAATTAAACATTTCGAAAAATTTTCTACGACCATGGGTTAAACAAAAACAAAGAATAAATTTAGCGGTTAATTTCGCACTCATATACTTTGAAATATTATTTTGGCTAGCATCCATCATGGCAATGACTGGGTCATCAGTAGTACGTTTTGCTAAAATAAGATCAGCATTATTACCAGCATGCTTTTTACCAGTAAAAAATAAATGGGTTATGTTATTATTTTGTACAGAAATATAAGCGGTAGTGCGAGTAGTTTTTTCCTGAGCTTGCTCTGTTAAAATACGATTTGGCGTATCATCATAAATCATCAAGTTACCATTTGCGCTATCTTGTTGCATAAATTCATACACAGGAGAAATAATATTATACAAACTCTTTGCCTGATTGATGGTAATACCGTATATTTAACCAAGCATCAGTTTTTGATCTGGCGCTGCTCTTAAACTTATTGCTCCTAATAAAACAAGTTGGCACCATGTTGTAATCAAATGAGCATCATAAGAATGGTGTCTAATGCTGATTATTTGTTGCGATGTAATTTGGCTGGTTATTTGTAAGACCATTCCATCATCGATCCATGATTATTTTTGTGTGATAGGGTAATGAATATTAATAAGTGGGATGATAACCAATGAATTATGAAAAAGAAATAATAATCGTCATTACTCGTACGTTTTCAGAATTAAAACAAAGCGTCTTTTATCTATGATTTTCACCATCCCACGCTAACACCTGAAAACTTAGTAGAGCGGAAATATCTGCCAATTATAATTTTAATTTGCATGCTTAGACTCAACCATGATAGCATAAAATAAAAATTCAAAGTCATACAGGATCAATATATGCAAATTGTTAGATATTTATATGGTTTTGGTAACTATCATCAAACCGAAGCCATAAAAGACGCTTTACCAATCACGCAAAATTCTCCACAAAAATGCCCATTAAATCTTTATGCAGAACAAATAAGTGGTAGTGCTTTCACTAAACCCAGACATCAAAATTTAAAAAGTTGGCTCTATCGTATTTTACCATCAGTCATGGATCCTGATTACAAATTATATAAAAATTCTGAAAAATCAAAAATTCTTTTCGCTGACTATCAAGAACCAAACCCTTTTCGCTGGTCTCCACAGCCAGAGTTATTTCATGATATTGATTTTATTGATGGTTTATTGTTTATTTCTGGCAACCAACACGCGAATACGTTTATCTATCAATGTAATCAATCTATGAATAATCGTGTACTAAGTAATAACGATGGTGAATTTCTCTTTATTCCTTATTGCGGCGCAATTTCTATATTTTCTGAATTTGGTAAGTTAACTGTCAAACCAGGATCGATTGCTGTGATACCACGTGGTATTAAATTTCGTATAACTTTAATTGATAATACTGCCTATGGTTATTTATGTGAAAATAAAACCACACCATTTACTTTGCCACAACTTGGAGTCATAGGCGCTAATGGATTAGCTAATCCGCGACATTTTTTATATCCTCATGCAGCTTATGAAGTGTCTCATGAACCTATGGAATTAATTTGTAAATATCAACAACAACTATGGACTACACAAATTAATTATTCACCACTTAATGTCGTAGCTTGGCAAGGAAATTATGCACCATACAGTTATGATCTAGCATTATTTAATTGTATTAATACAGTAAGCTTTGATCATCCCGATCCATCAATATTCACGGTTTTAACATCAGAAAGTGCTGTTATAGGTCTGCCTAATTTAGATTTTGTCATTTTTCCGGAACGTTGGATGGTTGCTGAACATACCTTCAGACCACCATATTTTCATAAAAATTGCATGAGTGAATTAATGGGGTTAATTTTTGGTGAATATGATGCTAAAAAAGATGGCTTTTTACCTGGTGGCATCAGTATTCATAATTGTATGGTAGCACATGGTCCAGATAGTGATAGTTACCTCAAAGCGATGCAAGAAAATTTGCAACCGCATCAATATCAAAATAACTTGGCATTTATGCTAGAATCCTCAGAACCATGGAATATTGGTCAATATGCTGCTAAGCATAAAACCAAACAACCAGAATACAAAAAATGCTGGCAGAATCTACAAGATCATTTTTCTGCACTCAACATTTAACGATAACCAGCCACATGATATAATAATTCCACCAATAACGGTACTGGCCTACCAGTTGCGCGTCGATCTTTACCACCAATCCATGCTGTACCAGCAATATCCAAATGCGCCCAACGATATTTTGTAGTAAATCGCGATAAAAAAGCAGCTGCAGTAATACTACCGGCGCTACGATCTAAAGAAGAATTCCACATGTCAGCAATCGGGCTATCCATGATTTCTTGATATTCCTCATCTAAAGGTAATCTCCAGGCTTTATCATCAATGGCTAATGATGCTTGATTAATTAATTTAACCAACATTTCATCTGCAGTCATAAATCCAGTCATAACATGCCCTAAAGCAATAACCACTGCCCCAGTTAATGTCGCTAAATCAATCACAAATTCTGGTGAATATCTTTCTGCATAGGTCAAAGCATCAGCTAAAATCAGGCGTCCTTCTGCATCAGTATTAGTGATTTCAATAGTTTGTCCCGATAAACTGGTAACAATATCACCAGGTTTAATAGCAGAACCACTTGGCATATTTTCTGCGCTAGGAATTAAACCTATAATATTCAATGGTAATTTTAATTCTGCGCAAGCTTTTATAGTGCCCAACACTCCAGCTGCGCCAGCCATATCGTATTTCATTTCTTCCATGCAGTTTGCAGGTTTAATGGAAATACCACCAGCATCAAATGTAATGCCTTTACCAACTAAAACTATAGGCGCAGCGTTATCAGAAAGCCCTCTATAAGAGATTTCAATAAATCGTGGCGGTTCCGCACTACCTTGTGCAACAGCTAATAACGCGCCCATTTTCAATTGTTTAATGTCTTCCTCATGAAAAATATGAGTTGTAATATTTTCATATTTTGCAGCTAATTTTTCTGCTTCTACAGCAAGCACTTTAGGAGTGCAATAATTAGATGGTAAATCTGCAAGATGACGAGTTAATTGCAATCCAGTAGTTATTGCAGTAGCTAATTGCAGTGCCTCTAGGCTGTTATTATCAGTTTGTACACATAAATTAATATCATGCAAAAGTATTTTCGGTTTTTTAATTGTTTTAAACTCAGTGTTTTGATAACAATTGATGTCAAATTGCAAAATCATTTGTTTAATTTGCCAGGTCACAGAGTAGTCAATCAATTGTGGCAAATGTATTTGTACTGAGGTGATTTTTTGTTTTAATAAAATTTGTACAATTTCTGCTAAATATTTTTTGAATGCGAATACAGTAAATTTTGTAGTATTACCGCAGTAATATAAAAGCACACTATGATTATTACTATTTAATTCATTTTGCCAGATCCAGTCACCAGGCTCGGTAAGTTTATGTGAAAATTTATAGACTATATCGGTAGTCGTGCATTCTGCATTCGGGCACGCCACCAATGTGATCTCGGTCATCGTGT
>CAXNCW010000140.1:0-3755 GCA_964200955.1 Legionellaceae bacterium | reverse complement strand
ATAATTTATCATTTTCATTAAAATATAAAATATATTTGATTTGATGATACTGTTGTTTTTTGAGAAAAATGGCTAATTGTTCAACAACAAAGATATTTTCTAAACTCGCAAAAATTGCACTAACATCTATTATGGCATGAATTTTTGTGGCATCGCTCGATGCGGTATAAATATCTTGCAAAAATTGTTGTATATTTTTTAAATCAATATAACTTATTATCGTTTTTTTTTCTTGTAATAATAGTTGCGTATAACTACAAATGCCGCGCATTGATAGATTATCATATTTGATTCTTTGAGTAGTAAGATTACTGGCTAAAGTTCCAGAATAACCCTGAATTGTTTTATAAATATTTAAATGATCAAATACATTATTGATAAGTAGCTGCTTAAAATATTTAATTTCTGGCAAGATCTGATCTTGTAAAATTTCAAACAATAAATTAGCATTATATTTTGTTTGCGCTAATAGTTGATTAATATTTGCTTGATTATCCAGATTTATGGTAAATAAAGTGAAATCTGTAGTGGTGAAATATTGTTTAACATGTTGGGCAGTAGGAGTATGTGAGCGTGTTAATGCATTACTGTATTTATATTCATTTTCCGCGGTTTTCATCCATTCTTTAAGTTTAGCAATTAATAATGCTGGATCTAAACCATCATGAAAAAAAGATTGAATGGTATAATTTATTGTAATCAATATATCATGAAATTCACTGGATTCATTAGGCTTGTCATTGGCAATATATGGAATTGCAATTCTACGTTTAAATACTGTATTATGAGTTAGTTTTGATGGACCATAATGTGCTTTATGTTGTTGATTTAACGTATGTAGTAATAATGTTTTTTGTTCTTGATAAAATATATTGGCTTCTGTTTTGTCTTCAGCATTGAGTTTATTATAACTTTTTAATAAGCTGTGATCAGCATCAAGTAGTTCTGTTGTTAATTCTTGCCAATTACCATTGGTGATGTTATTAACAAATTTATATAAATCAATTGCATATTTTATGATATTTGGATGTATTTTTTGCGCATGGTTAATCGCATAATTTTTTTGAATTTTTATAGATAAATCTTGATGAATTTCATCCAGTAACGTATGCGAATTATATTTTAATAGTTTCATAATATCATTAAAAATGTTAATATTTATAATATTTGCTGCATCGTAGAGTAACGTTTCAAGATAAGATAAAGCCAACGATTGCATGGATTCTCTAGAAGTCATGAGATAATTTTTATCAATTATAATCTGATAAAATAAATGTAAAATACGCTTTAATTCTTTGTCTGATTGTAGACTCTCTCGATTGCATTCAAATAATATGGCTTTTTGTTTAAAAATTTTGGAAACATTATTAATATCGATATGTTGTGAAGCCAATAAACTTTTCGGTACTACAAGTATCACTAATACAGGTTCATTAGCTAAGATTTTTACTATGCATGGTGATATTACACTAGATTTACCGCCGCCAACTGCAATTGGTAATGCTATCTCTTGTTTATTAGCTAAAGTCTGTAAGGCTTGTGCTTGATCTGCAGTAAATAAAATCTCTTGTTTATATTGAAAATACATTAATACGGGATTTTCTTGTATAAAATCAAAATTTTCATGCGTTAATAGCTGTGCAAGAATATGATATTGTTTAATAACTATAGTTTTTTGCTGTAAAATATGCAAGATTTTTTGTATGCTTTGATACTGAATTTCTAAATTGATGCAGCAATGAATAGTATTATGTAAACATTGGCTTTCATTAAATGCCAGCTGCGTTTTGGTATAATCATTGTTGTAATAACAGTTTATTAAAGCATTTTTATCAAGCTCTAATTGCAATCCTGCCTGTATTGCAATTTTAAAATTTTTTAATAATTGTGTATTAGCATCATTTATTATTTTTATCCACAACTGTTGGGTATTTTGTTGTATTTTATTAGCAAGCAAGGTGAGATCTGTTATAATAATCAGTAATTGTTGTGTAATAATTGTTTGTAGTTGATTAACAATGAGATTGTTTCTAGTGATTTTATAATCATATTTGCATTGTCCAGCTAATGTGTTGTTTACATTTGTGAGTTGCTTTTGGTAATCATTTGTTAGTTTATTATGGTTTGCGATAAACTCTATTAAATCTTGATTGTTTAGTAATTGTTTTATACAGTAAGAGTGCTTCTCAGTTGTCAGATGAAATTTAGGCATAATATCAATATTATTATGCTTTATAAGTGTAATATCTGTAACTTTATTAGTTGTTTTATACACTGATATTGAAGGTCTGATGTGTGAGCATTTGATTATGAAATCATATACAGAGCGTGGTTGAGTGTTAAACTCGCGAATTTTATTGGCATCAAATAATGATAGACTATACAGTAAATATACAAATTTTGGTATATTTGATGGGCGTTTATCTACTGGAGTGGTATAATTACCCTCTAAGTATTTTCTACAAAAATCTAATAATTTAATTTTATTTTGTTGATTATTATCAATTAATATTTGTAAATATTGTGCATAATTATTAAAGAAGTCTAGATCGTGAATGTTAGCATGTAATAACAGTAAAGCTTGTTCCGGAGTATTTGTTTGTATATATTTAAAAATATTTTCATTTATAGCTTTATGTATCGTTGGTGTGAATAATGAATTGATAAAAATTGTTGGATTACTTATTGTTTCTATGGTTAGCTCTTTGCTGATATAGTTTTTAACAGTATTTTTTGTTTCTAACTGTATCTGATTTAATTGTCGCATAGTGTCCAATATAGGAATATTTAAAGCGTTTGTATTGGATAAAAATCTTGCATTTATGATGTGATAATGTTGATGATTTAAAGTTTGATTAGTTAAGTTTACGTAGGTAAGAATGTTGTTATGTTCTTGGGTAGTGATATAATATTCAGCATCTAATCTTTGGTTAATAATTAATAATTCTTGATATAATAGTTCTATTTGATGGTGTAAGTTGTTATAAAACTCAGTAAGTTGACTGATTAATAAATTTTTATAATTTGCATTTGCTGTTTGTGGATTATTAATTTTATAAGAGGATAAATTTAATTCTATTCTTGTTTGCAGTAAAAAATTAACGAATATAGCGCATGTTTTTGTTTTACAAGCAATATCCAATGGAGTATTAGGTGTGAGTGTTAATTTGATTGTTTCTATTGTGCGAGAGTTTTCATCAAGTATAATTGGTATGGCATTTAAAATCCAATAAAAATATAATAGTTCGGTATAAGTACCAGTAAGTTGTAAATTTTCATCAAGATAATGCAGTAGATTCCAAGCTTTTTTATGTTCATGTGTGGCTAAATAAATATAACATAGATATAATGCGGCAGCGGCATCATTGGGTACAGGATCATTATTAATCAATTGATAGGTAATATATTGTTTTGAATTTCTATAATCCCACTGATACTGTTGTGATTCCTGCCAATTCTTGAGTTGATTTTCAACAACGGTGTTTGTGACATCATGAGTAAATTCATAAAAAGCACCTTGATGTTGTTTTAGTTTTTCATCGAAATAAAACGGTGCAATAGGCACAATGCATTGTTGTCGTTTGTGCTTTGACACATTCTCAAAAATAATGTGCGCTACATTAGGTTTAAATACTGCAGTGCTTAATTCGATGATCTTCCAATTAGTAGAGTCTAAAAATATTGGTTCATTTTTTGTAGTCTTAAATTCTAATCCGAACCTGATAAGTTTTATAGATATAGGATTATGATTTGTG
>CAXNCW010000139.1:0-3770 GCA_964200955.1 Legionellaceae bacterium | reverse complement strand
AAATCACCATCGCTTTAGCTAAAGGTAAGAAAACTCATGATAAACGCGACAACATTAAACAACGTCAGTGGGAAAGAGATCGTTCAAAAATTTTAAAACAGCGGAATTTATAATGCCACTGCCTTTTTAGACAATAAAATATAGATCCTTAAGCGATCTTGTGCAGAATCAGCAATTCCCGCTAAAATTAAATAATTCTTACTTCAACACGCTTGATTAAATCACTAGTAACTCCTGTGTAAATAGTACCATTCCGTTTATTTGCCATTATATAAACAGTTGGTTGACGTTGATACATACTTCCTCTGAATCATTCTTGGATTTCTGGATTGCTTCACGCTACGCGTTCGCAACGACGAACTCTGAGCATTTTATGATCTCCATATTTTGCGAATAGTTTACGAAATTTTTATTTAAAATGCACTTAAAACCTTTTATTTATATGAAGAATTTTTATAGGCGGGAATTGCTGGTGCAGAACGAATTAATCAATGTACATTATGATTGCTATCTTATTGCATATCGCTGGTTTCTAAGAAAAATTCATAAATATCACCTTCTCTGTCAGCTATATTAATACACAATATCTCTTGTATATGTTTTACAAGCTCTTTAATTTCGAATTATGATAAATATAAGTACATATAGTTGATATTAAATAGGTATTGATCTATAATTATATTCAATACTTAATATATGGATAAATTATGAAATTAAATACTGAACCATTAATTAAACTCAGTGATGAAAAAATTACAATTGATAGACGCGATTTATTTAAGCAAAAATTTATTAATTTAATTCCTCCAACATTAAAGATACCAAATACGCAATCGAATCAAAATAAATCGGAGCAAGAACAACAAACATCTTTATCCGAAATAATAAAAACAGCAATAAATGAACAAGGCTTTAAGTATATATATTACAACATTACTGATGGCTGGTGTTATACTAAAAGTGGTGGATTACGAGATTTTATGGTAGATTCAGCATTCAATAAGAAAAAAGTTGTAGAGATATTAAGAGCCACCCTAAATCAATTAAAATATCACTATTATTCAAATAATGAAAACAGCCAAAATGATTATCAAAAATTTTGTGATCAATTAATACCTAATAAACATCATTTATATCACATACTTGATAGATCACAGAAAATATCATATTTTAAGGATAATAATTCAATTAAAGAACCAGAATTAGAACAAATAATGACAAATTTTTTTAATATGTATCAAAATAAAAACAAAACTTTATTACAATCACATGAAAATATAGATACATTGTTTTCTACTAACTTTATTATTGGTGAAATGCATCAGGATAGCTCTTCAAAGAAATTTCTAATTAATAACTTTGCTAGATTAAAAAGTGAATTTAAAATTGAAGTTTTATTTTTAGAACATTTTTATTATGATGATCAAGAATTATTAGATAATTTTTATGCAACAGGTAAAATTGATAAACAATTAGATATTCATATTAACATGATTGATGACACTTTTCAGAGCGCGATAAGCTTTAAAGAATTAATAACTGCAGCACAAAAAAGCGGTATAAGAATTGTTGGTATTGATACAGAAGCCATTTATTTTGCACAGTACAGCCATTTACAGTCTATTAATGGTTATCCTTCTTTTGAGACTAATGATAATTTTCGTATTCATTCTATGAATTATACTGCAACTAAAATTATTGAAAAAGAAATAGGCAATTCTGCAAAAAAATGGTGTGCATTAATGGGATCAGCGCATACTGATAAATATAAAAATATTCCTGGTGTTGCTGAGATAATGGATGCACATTCTATCTGGATTTATGATATTGATCAAACACATGATTATGAATCATTAGAATATAATGCGACTTTTTATAAAGAGGAAACACTTAATTATCAAGAAGAGATAAATATTAAAAATATAACAGCGCTGTTTTATTTGAATCAACAAAATAATTATCAGCTCAATGAATTAAACAATATACCTAAATTAGATAATAGTCTAAAATCATCTAATGCTCCCCAGAATCTTCTCATTAAAAAACAAGAAGAAAATCATGTTAATTTGCAAAATAATAATGAATCAAAGCAATTAAATAACGATAATATAAAAACCCAATTAGATATTATTAATATAATTTGCTCGTTTGGTGAAGATGACAAGAAAGTTAAAAGAGGTTTTGTTAAACAAATAAAAGCGCATTTAGATAATAATGGATATATTTCAGATCAAGATTTTTTTAAATATTTGGCTAAAATATTTGAAAATACTGAATATAGAGCTACTTATTCAACTACAGCCGCTGAATTTGCATCAAAAATTTCTAATGACACCTTAAATGACCTAAAGCCAATTAAAGATTATTTGGGTGTAGATACAAGTACATCTCGGTTTGGACAAAGAGATTTAAGAGATTGCTTGAAAAAAAAAGGCGCTCCAGTTCATAAAGGGTGGAAAGCAGCTGATAATACAATAAAAAGTAGCTATTTTAATTTTTTTGCTAACCCAGAAACAGATGAACAAACTAATAATCAGCATTCCGAAAATCAAAATAAGAAATCAAAATAAGAAATCATTTAACAGTGATCATGGTTCGGTCGCAAAAAATTGCTCGTTAAAATAAGATCTATTTTTTTAAAACAGCATTTTTATATTCTTTTGAAGCTAATTGCAAACATTGGTCACCAGCGCCGGGTTTTGTTGGAGACATCATTTCATATTTTTTCCATGCGTTTTCTTAGCGCTGGGTGTTGTGAAAGTTATTTTAAAAATAATTCATCGTCCATGTTGATACATCCATCTTTAATAATGTTTAAAAATGTACTTTTTAACTGAATTCTATTGGCTTTTCAACACCTAAATACGTTGACCGCATTTTTATTCACACCCGGGGGCTGTCCGGTGACGGCAGTTCCTACCGCGATCGTTATATTTTCTAATTTATCAATAATTTCTTCTGTTTCTGTCTGAAAGAAATAATAACGGTTAGTGTTTTTATTATTTCTTTTATTAATTCCATATCTAATTAATACGGCGATTATATAAAACATTACAAGGCCAATAATAGCCAATGCAATATTGCCTATAATTTTCTCTAGAACACTATATTTATCAAGCACTGGTCTCCTCGCTGCCTTAATTGCAGTCAAGCATAATTCTAAAGAATTATCTTTATTTACAGCATCTTTTAACTTAATACACAAAGCTCTGAGTGCTTCAGCATCTATTTTATTATTATTTAATAACTCATTGCCTTTTGCCTCTAATCTAATTAGATGATATTTAAATTCAGATAATAACAACATTTTTTCAAATTCTATCGATAAACTTGATGGATTATTGATAAATTTTTTAAAATATTCAGATAAAGTATTTTTTTGAAAAAACATTTGATTTTGAATTTTAATTGGTTTGCTAAGAATTTCCTCTATTAGATATGGGGTGATCTGTATTCTGAAGCTTTGGTTGTTTGAGAAACAATGCATATCATCATCTGATTTAATAATAGTTGGAAGCTGCTCTTTTAAAGCTTCATAAACAATTACGCATTGTTCTGCCGATAAATATTCTAATACAGAATGAAAATCATCAGCTGATGTAATCATAGTGAGAAGCTGCTCTTTGAAAGCCTCACAAACAATTACGCCTTTGTCTATTGGTAAACTTATTAATATAGCTGAGAAATCAGATGGGTTGCTGCATATATTTTTAGCATATAATTTATCAGTTATTTTACTTAAAAATTTAATGAGTGTTTCATTCGAGATT
>CAXNCW010000138.1:0-3775 GCA_964200955.1 Legionellaceae bacterium | reverse complement strand
ATAAATAAAGTAAAACCAATAGCATGCATATTACCACTTTGTTCCTCGCCTAATAACTCCCCGGCCCCACGAATTTCTAAATCATGGGTGGCTAAAGTAAAGCCAGCGCCTAAATCTTCTAATGCAACAATCGCTTCTAAACGCTTAACTGCATCTGCCGTTAATTGTTTTGCATTTGGAGTAAATAAATAAGCATAGGCTTGATGATGTGAACGCCCAACACGCCCCCGCAATTGATGTAATTGTGCGAGTCCAAATTTATCAGCTCTATCAATAATAATAGTATTTGCAGTGGGAACATCAATACCAGTTTCAATAATTGTGGTACATACTAATACATTAAATTTATTATGATAAAAATCTGCCATAATTTTTTCTAATGCACGTTCATGCAACTGGCCATGAGCGCTACAAATTTTAGCTTCTGGAACTAACTCTTGAATACTGCTGGCAACCTGCATCATAGTTTGAATATCATTATGCAAATAATATACTTGACCACCACGTAAAATTTCACGTAAAATCGCCTCACGTAATAAATTATTATTTTTTTCTTGCCAAAAAGTTTTAATCGCTAAACGTTTTGCTGGCGGTGTAGTAATTAATGATATATTTCTAATACCCGACATCGCGATATTTAATGTGCGCGGAATCGGAGTTGCAGTTAACGATAAGATATCAATATGTGTTTTAAAACGCTTAATATGTTCTTTTTGTTTGACACCAAATCGATGTTCTTCATCAATAATCAATAATCCCAAATCTTTAAATTTAATATCTTTAGAAAATAATTTATGTGTGCCAATCACAATATCTACTGTGCCTTTGGCCAAACCTGCAAGTACTGCCAAAGATTCTTTAGAACTTTTAAAGCGTGATAGCAATTCAATTGTTACTGGGAAATCGACAAAGCGTTCACAAAAGGTATCAAAATGCTGCCCTGCCAATAATGTCGTGGGCACTAGAATACAAACTTGTTTATTATTATGTACGGCAATAAAAGCTGCGCGCATTGCAACTTCGGTTTTACCAAAACCAACATCGCCACAAATTAATCTATCCATAGGATGCGGTGCTTGCATATCGGCAATCACATCACGAATTGCATTTACTTGATCATCGGTTTCTATAAAAGCAAAACCATTTACAAAATTTTGATAGTCTTTAGGCTCAACTTGATATGCAAAACCCGGTTTAGCACCACGTTTTGCATAAATTTCTAACAATTCAACAGCAATATCATGAATTTTTTCTAATGCCTTGGTTTTATCTTTTTGCCATTTATCATTACCCAATTTATGTAAAATAATATTTTCTGCACCAGAATAACGACTTATAAGATGCAATGACGTTACAGGAACATAAATTTTATCATCGTTAGCATAAGTTAATACCATAAATTCATTATTAACTTCATTATGCTTAATGGTTTGCAACCCATCATATCTCCCAATACCAAATTGTATATGTACTACTGCAGTACCAATACTTAATTCGGCTAAATCACGAATAATTAAATTAGTATCAATGCTACGTTGTTTACTACGATGCTTAACAAGTGGTTGTGAGCCAAATAATTGCCCTTCCACAATAATAATTTTAGCTGCTGTTGTCAGTACAATTTCTGTACCTGCAGTTACACAACCAACAACAATATTAATTTTTGTAGTGGCATGCAAAAAATCTTGCCAAGATTCCTGAATATGACAAACGATATTATTTTGTTTCATGAGTTCAAGTAAAATTTCACGACGCCCAATACTTTCAACAACAATTAAAAATTGACGATTATCGACTAATAAATAATTATATAATTTTATTAATGGATTAGGATTATGACGTTCAACAGCTAATTCTGGGGCTTGCGTAATTGCAAAATTATGCACCGCCCCTTTTTTAGTAATTGAATCTTGATAACAACGAATTTGTTTAGAATATAACTTAGATGCAGTTAAAAATTCAGTTGGTGTCAAAAAACATAATTGTGGCGGTAAAATTGGTCGTAAAATATCATAATTACGTTGTTCATAACGATGATTTATTTCTTGCCAAAAATCCTCTACCGCTTTATGAATATTATTAATAAAAAACACGTCAGCATTTGCTGGTAAATAGTCAAAAATCGATGCGGTTTTTGTAAAAAATAATGTTAAATAATATTCAATTCCAGCTGGTGCTTGCTGATTACTTACCGCATCATATAATGGAATTGCGGCGGGATTGCCAGAAAATTGTTCACGAAATGCACGGCGAAACTCGGTAATACTATCAGCATTTAGAGGAAACTCATGTGCTGGTAAAATCTCAATATTAGTAATTTTTTTTATTGTTTGTTGGGTTTCTGGATCAAATAAGCGCAAATTTTCAATTAGATTAGCAAATATCTCCATGCGCACTGGATGCTCACTACCCATTGCAAATAAATCAATTAATGCACCACGTATAGCATATTCACCATGCTCTAAAACTTGATTCACACGTCTATAACCAGAATTATGTAATTGCAAAATAAAAGCATCGCTATCAATATTTTGCGCAATTTTTAAAAACATTACATATTTATTTAAAAAATCAGTTGGACATAAACGATGCATCAGCGTACTGGCTGAACTAATAATAATTGCATTAGTTACATGCTGTATTTGATATAAAGTTGATAGTCTTGCTGAAATAATATCTTCATGCGGTGAAAATTGATCGTATGGTAAAATTTCCCAATCAGGAAATATAAACACAGGTATTTTATCTATTTGGAAAAAATTTAATTCATCATACAATTGATTAGCAGTCAAAGTATCTGAAGTAATAAGTAATTTAATACCATGATTAAGTTGACAATACTCAGATAGCGCTAGAGATAGGCTACTACCATACAATTGCCCCCAAATTTGCTTGCCAGTACTCATGACTGGAAAATCTAATAAAAATTTACTCATTATTCTGCCTATAAAACTATTCAGGCAAAGAGTATAGCTATTACATAATTATATTGCTAATATTAACAATATAATCTTAAATATATGGTGATAATTATGCAAATACATATTGTTGGCCACAATTTTCACGTTACTCCTGCAATTGAAGAGTTTATTAAAGAGAAATTCAATAAACTTAAAAAGCATTCTGAACAAATAACATCCATAAATGTTACACTTAATGTCGAAAAATTACAACATATTGCAGAATCAACAATATTCTTAATGAAATTTGAACTTCATGCACATGCAGAATCACATAATATGTATACGACTATAGATCAACTCGTAGAAAAATTAAATGTACAATTAATTAAACACAAAGAAAAACTTCAATCACATAGATAAAGTATGATCGTAAAAAAAATCGCTATTAATAATAAATTAGGCTTACATGCTCGTGCTTCTGCAAAGTTTGTAGCCACAGCTTTAAAATTTTGCAGTACTATTGAAGTGCAAACCGATACTAAAACTATTAATGGCAAAAGTATTATGGGAGTAATGTCTATCGCTGCAAGTTATGGAACTTTTATCACCTTATCTATAAGTGGGCTGGATGAACAAGAAATGGCAATCGCTATAACTAATTTAATCGATAACAAATTTGGCGAAAAAGAATAGGAATGGAAGAGAAAGGTTCTGTCGCAAAAATTATTGCGGACGAAAAGCACAGGAATTTTGGACGAGTTTACCCGGTATTGCAGTGAAAGATTGACCACATTTTTGATTATGAAAGCTGACCAAGAAGCAGCGGCATTTATGAGGTGACCACAGGGATATTAGAGTGACTACCAAACCAT
>CAXNCW010000137.1:0-3795 GCA_964200955.1 Legionellaceae bacterium | reverse complement strand
AAGGGTTTGTTGGCGGAGCTATTTTTAAACGATTAGTTAATTGGTGGCCTGGAACTTCGGACTCTCAAGAAAGGATATACGCAAGTATTAATAATCAATCCGACAGCAGTGACAACAAAAATTATAGAATTTTTTGGACCACGAGCAAAATATATTTATGAATTATGTGAAAATGGATGAAATTATTATTTGTAATTTGCATGATAATTGAGCTCGATAGTGTTGCGAGCAGGATATGTATCGCTTATTTTAATAAAATGAGGTATTGGACGAAACCGCTGCGCGGTAATTGCGCCCGCTTGAGATCCTAAGGCATTGTAAATAAATAACTTGTTTTATCGAGTGAATTTATGTACAATATCAAAATGAACATAAATAAGAATATAGCATTAACAAACCGATTAAGAAATAAATATGAAGTAATATCTCCATATTTAAATGAGCGTAGTCGTAGACTGTGGGCTGCTAGTGAAGCAATATCGATTGGTTATGGTGGGCGTAAATTATTGCATGAAGTTACAGGATTGTCATGTGTTACAATTACCAAAGGAATGGTTGAAATTCAATCATCTGAAAACATTAATACATCAAAAGTACGTCAACAAGGCGGCGGTAGAAAGAAAAATACTATTACAGATCAGGCTCTTGAAACTGATATTATGAATATTGTTGAATCATCAACTCGAGGCGATCCTGAAACACCGTTATTGTGGTGCTCAAAAAGCACGAGAAAAATAGCTGATGAGCTGAATAAAGAATCGCAAAGATCTAGTCATACATTGGTATCTAATATATTAGACGACATGGGTTTTAGCTTACAAAGCAACAGAAAAATCAAAGAGGGCGGTAACCATCCAGATCGCGATGCACAATTTAATTTTATTGCAGATAAGGTTAAAAAATTTCAAACAAGAGATCAACCTGTTATTTCAGTAGACACCAAGAAAAAAGAATTAATTGGTGAATTTAAAAATACTGGCAAAGAATATTCAAAAAAAGGCATGCCTACTGAAGTGAATGTTTATGACTTTATTGATCCAACCAAAGGTAAAGCATCACCATACAGCATATATGATCTTTCAAAAAATATGGGATGGGTTAGCGTTGGAATCAGTAGTGATACCGCTGAATTTGCAGTCAATAGTATTCGTAGTTGGTGGAATGAAATGGGATCTACTATATATTCTAATGCTACAGAAATTTACATAAATGCTGATGGTGGCGGCAGCAATGGATCTCGAGTGCGCTTATGGAAAATGGAATTACAAAAATTAGCCAATGAAATTAATAAAGTCATCCATGTATCCCATTTTCCTCCAGGTACTAGCAAATGGAATAAAATAGAGCATAAAATGTTTTGTTTTATATCAAAAAATTGGCGAGGCAAACCATTGATTGATACTGCAACAATAGTTCAATTGATTAGTAACACTACAACAAAGAAAGGATTAACTATTAGAGCTGTTCTTGATGGAAATGAGTATAAAAAAGGCATTAAAATACTTGATGCAGCATTAAAAAACATTAACCTTGAAAAAGATGAATTTCATGGTGAATGGAATTATAAAATATCTCCAAATCAATTAAAATAGTTTATTAATTTACGCTGCCTCAGTGAATCAGGTAGGCAGTATAGCAACACAGGAATTGTTAAAAACATTTGACACAGATGGTGCCGCCCTTCAACTTGGTTCTATAAAAATGACAACAAAAGGACAGGTTCTTAAGCTCTATCAAACGCCATATGGAGAAGTTGATGTATCTAGACATGTTTATCAAACATCATCTGGAGGAGCTACTTTTTGTCCATTAGAGCATGATGCTCGTATAATATTAACATCAACACCAAGATTTGCGTCGCAAGTCAGTCATAAAATGTCGGAAATGTCAGCGCCAGCAGCTAAAAAAGATTTATCAATTAATCATAATAGAGATGTTTCGCACGCGCTAATGCAACGATTAACGGAAGCTGTTGCTAGCATTGTGCAAATAAAAGAAGAATCCTGGAGCTATACTGTACCAAATGTAGAAGAGTCAGAGATCAAAACAATCGCCATTGGTCTTGACGGGACATGCATGCTAAAAAAGATCTAAATAAAAAACAAAAAACACTTACGGCAGCGATCACTTATTTTACAAATAATATTGGAAAGTCCAGAATGAATTATGCTGAGAATGTAGCTATGAATCATCCAATTGGTTCAGGAGTTACAGAGGCTGCTTGTAAAACAATTGTGAAGCAGCGTCTAGGTCAATCTGGAATGCAATGGAAAAATAAAGGAGCTGGTGTTATTTTGAGTTTACGAGCATTAGCACATTCTACTGGGCGTTGGGAGCAATTTTGGAGTAAAATTAATCAGTGTGGAATGTCTATGGCTGCTTAAATACATTAATAAAGCGCAGCACCCAATCGGCAAAAATGGAAGTAAATTTTTATGATTTAATGCGTACTAAAATACGCAATTCTAATTGTCGCTACACAAAAAGGTTTTAAGTGCATTTTAAATAAAAATTTCGTAAACTATGCGCAAAATATGGAGATCATAAAATGCTCAGAGTTCGTCGTTGCTTCACGCTACGCGTTCGCAAAGACGGGGCTGAAGTAAGAATTATTTAATTTGAGCGGGAATTGCTGTTGTAAAAGTTATAATGATAAAAATTAACTACGTTTAATATGCGATTTATTTACTAATCCATTAATATATAAATCATAATCCATAATACCATAACTAGCTTCAATCTGTTGCGCTAAGCTAATTTGTTGTTCTTTGTCCAATAATTTATATTTTCCATCATCAATATGTTTCAAATGTACAATTAAATAATTACCATCATGCAATGTATGCCCGATATAATTATTATTAATAGATAATTCAAAAGCTAATTCATTAATCAATGCATTAGACATATCAGCATCACGTGGTGATTGAGATATTTTATGCCACTGCAATTTATATTTATTCAATAATTGTTGCTGCAATAAAAAATTATTTTTATTTTCTATGATTTTATCACCTAATATTTTTGCATGTTTTTGTGTTTCTAACATAATTAATTTTTCTTTTACAAGCTTAAATACTTGTGACAATTTTTGTTGTACAGCAGACTTATGTTGATTAATACGTAGCACTATGATTGTATCATTATCCAATTGAATGGGATCGCTATTATTACCTAAATCAAAAACCTCATGACTGAATATAGTTTGTAATATTTGTTTATTACTGGTTAATAACGTATTTTTAGTATTACGTGAAAATAATGGGGTTTTTATAATCGATAAATGCAAAGAATCAGCCGCTGGTTGTAAAGAATCAGGAGTTTGATAACTTAAATCAGTTAGCTGCTCTAAAGCTCGTGAATAATTAACTTGAGAGACATCAAATAATAATTGTTTCGCTATTTCATCTTTTACTGCAACAAAAGGCTTGATTTGTGACGATTTATAATTAACTAAACGCCATATTTGATATGTATTATCAATTTTAATTGGTTTAGAGATATTATGAGTTTTAGTAAGACTCAACAATATATTATCATATGGAGTAGTACCGGCAACTATCCATATCAATTGCTTTTTAATTTTTACTGAATTATTAAGTTGTTTTGAATGATGAGATAAATTTTTATATAATTCTAGAGCGTGTTTTTTAGCAATTGCTGATCCTGAATGTAATATTATTGCTTCAATTTGCCATTGCGCAGGGGATAAATAATTTGTAGAATTTTCTTCATAATAACGCCGAATATTATCAGCAGTAATTTGAGTTTTCTCACGCATTTCTTGCAAAGATA
>CAXNCW010000136.1:0-3802 GCA_964200955.1 Legionellaceae bacterium | reverse complement strand
CTTAATGCCTGTTTTATCACCAGTGATTTTTACCAAACCTATAAATAGTGATAGTGCCACATATATTAAGTATATAGCACATGTCTTTTTAGATGGTGAAATTGGTGGTACGCCATTAGAAGGATTTAACATTAGTTATGCTTTAGCTTTTTTTTATGAATTTTTATGTTCATTGCAAATGAAACAGAAATCGGTTAATGATTTGCAACCTATTATTGCGGAGCTAGCTGGCATCTTCCAGAACAATAATTTTTTATCTTCATTACGATTACATATACAACTTTTGCAGAAATTTGAAAATGCTAAATCGCAACTTATTCAGAAATTTTCTGGTAATTTTAATCTTGATATTATTAATACAGCATTAATTGTTTTCGTTACCGATATATTAACTGAATTAAAAGCAAGAAATGATATTTTTGTTACTGGTGGTTTTTGGGGATATATGGGTCACAGTATTATGTATCGATTGCAAGAAAATAAAAATGGTATTTATTTTTGTGTTTATGATTCCAGTATGCCAGAGTATCATGAAACAGCAATTTTAGCATCAGGTAAGTTAGGTCATTATCCTATTTATGCGTTTCAAATTCCTAATCCAATAAATAATACGGCTTTAGTTTCATGGTTTGTTGCACTGTTTAAATTGGAAGTGTTTCCAAAATTGGACGCAAAAAAATTTTCTTATACTTGGCGTGATTTTTATAAATTATTATATTCAGGTCTGACTTGGCTCAACGGTACTCTGTTATCTGCAGAAAAATTATCGGAACCAATTTCAGGACAACGCAGTGGTACTTGTGTGTGGAAATCGGTAGAGCAATGTATACAGGCGATTGCTCCTGATCGGCGTTCTTACCGGCAATTATTGCTGGCTTATCGACTATATTGTTTTAATAATTTAAAATTTGATAATTTGTCAATAGATGTAAAAATTTTATTTAAGCGTAGTTTGGCAAATATGGCACGTATGCTAAATCCTGGATTAAAAGGAGAATTGATAACGCCGCAGCAGCAAAAAATTATTATTCAGTATTTAAAAATTTGGAAAGAGCAATTAAGAATTCAAGAAATTAAAACTAATTACCGTGTATTTTCGTATAATCCTTATCTGCAGCATGCTGTAACTTCGTTGCGTGTTAATAAAAATTTTAGTTCTATGTTACAAACTACTTCTGTTATAAATTTATTACCAGTGATTACGATTAACGATAAAAATTTTAATGAGGCTCTGAATGATTTCAACTTCGATATAGCACTAAATGAATTATCTGCATTACTTAATATTACGAATCTTAATGAGTATGTTTATCTAAATTGGATAGAAAAATTTTGTTGGTATTTTAGTGATACACAAAAATCTCTAAACTTTAAGCCTTTTCCACGCACATTAGAATATCAACAGCGTTTATTGGTGAAATTAAATTTAATTTTACAATTTTATAAAAAGTATATAGCAAAACTTACACCACATGCGGTAATTATTTATTTAACTTTGATGAGTATTCTCGATCGTCTTTGTCAAGATAAGGTGTTTAATTTTAATAATATGGCTTTATCGGCATTGCCGCTTTATGGCAATTCAATTAGAGAATTGTTAAAAAAATTGTTGCAAAATCCATTTTTAAGTACGTTTGATCCTTTGTGTGATTGTATGTGGGAGCGATTACAGCAGTTTTATAATTTTCAAATAGTTACAACATCATCTAAAGATTATTATAATAAATTAATTCAAAATACAAACCCTACGGAAAAAGAGATTTTAATTAAATCTTGGGAAAAAATTAATGATATTTATTTACAGTCCGCAGTAGTCAAATTTTTTAATTTTCCTGGCGGCGATCAATCTTCTTATTGTTATTTAAATTTGCAAGAAAGAAAAAAAATTGCCACATCGCTTCCCGAGCTCACGAATGCATTTATAATTCAGACTAATATTGAATGTTTTGTGACTGATTGTTTACAACAGGTTGCGATGCTGAGTAATAACTATACATCTATATCCAAGATCGAAATTAATACAAATATTGAAATTCATGTCAATAGTGTGGTGAAAAATTCTGAGAAAATAATTGAGTTATCTTTACAGACTATTGTGTTAATCGATAAAAATCTTGTGCTTAAAAGAGAGTTATTAGAATCACATGAAAAATTAGATAATACTATTAATAATGTATTATTAAGTAGTTATGATGGTAATCACCCTAATTCACAAACCAGTCGTTATTTGCGCACAACTTTTTCTGAAACAGATCCGCGGTTTACCGATCAATCATATCAGTTATTGCTAAAACAAATTCCTGCTGCGGAATCACAATTAACTTGTTTGTTACATCATTTGCGTATTAGTAGATCTTGTCAGGTAATAACATTGCTCAGTGAATTATGTTGTCATCCAGAGTGGTTAATTAATGTTGAGTTTGAAGCTTATATTCTGTTGTCAATATTTCAACCCATAGCATTATTGATAGCATTGAGACAAGATGATGCTGTATGGGATTTATTAGATGATTTATGGCGTAGAAATCAAAATAGTGATGCAACCTGGTTGGTAGTAAAGTTAGCCGCAATGATTAGTGATTATGCGTTAACAGCATCATTACTACAGTTGATTAATTTAAACGATAAAAATCAAAACTCTTGTATGCAATGGCAACAAAAAATCTTGAGTACAGTTGATGATCTTCTCAAAAATAATCAACATAATATTAAGTTCTTGCGAGAATGGCATCATTTGCGTTTGGTTGCTTCATTAAATACGCAACCAAAAATTTTGGATGACAAGTGTCTGGCATCATATGTGTTTCTTGTATTATCAGAATCATCTTTGTCAATACGAGAAGAAGAACGCATTCAAATAACTTTGAAGAAAATAGAAACTTATTGTAATTTTACTCAATTATTAGCACAAACGAGTTTGAATTTTTTACAAGATTTAAATTTTACTACAATAAATTTAAATTTAAAATTAATGCGGATTAAGGACCGCAGGATTATGATCGGTAATGAAAGTATCGGTTTTTTGCCGAATTTTATTCGACAAACTATAGAATTTCGCGAATTATTTGGCCAATTGAATCCATTGATAACAAAACAAATAGTAAGCATACATAATAAAAATTATGTAAAATATGAGTTTAAAATTACTGATGCATATCGTATATTTTTTTGTGCAGCAAATCATGATGTAATTGTGCAAAAACAATTGCATAGTACTGATATTTGGTATACCTATACGGTGCCATCTCCAACGATACAAAGAGGATTAAATTTCAAGCATTTTACTTTTGAAAATCCGCATACTTTGTTAGATCAATTATTTTACAGAGTGTGGATTGCGCATGAGAATTTATGGTTTGTAGAAAATAGGCAAAATAAATGTATATGTTATCATAGCCATGATAATGAGTTTGTTGCTACTCCTCTAATTCCTGAGCTTTTTAAAGATTTTGAAGATCCAAAATTTATTCGTAAACTCAAGGATAGTTGGTATTTGGAGCGTTATAATTTAAAATTTATTGATAAAAAAGGCGTTTATTACACTGAAGATTGTAGTTATGTCGTGAATGTCCCAAATCCAAATTGGTTTGGCACTGGCTTATTATTGTCGAGCACCAATTCACAAGAAAATAAAAAATTTTTGCTGATACCACTGCAACCTTATTATGTTCTTCAAGATAGTTATAATAACCTGGTATCCCACCAGAATAAAACACATTATATGTGGGTTCATGATTTGTCAAATTATCTGGCGGCAAAATTTATCGCTGATAACAATAAAAATCAACAATATTTTGGTTGG
>CAXNCW010000135.1:0-3803 GCA_964200955.1 Legionellaceae bacterium | reverse complement strand
TAATTGAAAATAATCATTCTCGAATGAAAAAAAAATTATGGACTACAGATCCAGACGGCGAAAAAATTCACTTATATGGAGCATTTAATGAATTAGATGAGGCACGTTTTGTAATTGAATCGATTAAACAATATCTAAAAAAACATCATATTGCCAATGAGATTGCGATTTTATATCGATCAAATGCCCAGTCACGCGTAATTGAAGAGGCTTTATTACGCAGTAATATTGCATATCAAATTCATAGTGGCGTCAAATTCTTTGAACGTACCGAAATCAAAGATACTTTATCTTATCTAAGATTATTACTAAATTTTCATGACGATATCGCATTTGAACGAATTATAAATTTTCCGGTACGTGGAATTGGTAATAAAACTTTGGAAGAATTAAAAAATTTAGCAAAAATACAACAAATTTCATTATGGCAAGCAGCAAAAAACATCTCTCAAGAAAATACATTATCTGCTAGATCGTCTACATCATTAACAAATTTTTTACAATTAATTGAAGCCTTACGGTCTAAAATTATGTTTATGGAATTAGAAGATCAAATCGATACTATTATCAACTATAGTGGTTTATATCATCATTTTACACAATCCAAACATGATAAATCAGAATCAAAAATTGCCAATTTACAAGAACTTATTAACGCGGCAAAACAATTTCGTTATGAGGTCGATATTCAAGATCAAGTAGATCTCGCCATAACATTTTTAAGTCATACGGTAATGAATACAGATACAGTAGAAGCACCTGATAATAATAATTTTGTTCATTTAATGACAATACATGCTGCAAAAGGACTAGAATTTCCTTTAGTATTTTTAATTGGCATGGAAGAAGGATTATTTCCCAATAGACAATTCAATAATAATTTATCCAAATTAGAAGAAGAAAGACGCTTATGTTATGTTGGTATGACTAGAGCCATGAAACAATTAATTTTATCTTATGCCAATATTCGTCGATTATATGGTCGTGAAGAATATCATTTACCTTCAAGATTTTTACAAGAGATACCTAATGAATTAATCAAAAAAATACATAATCAGCAACATACAACATCTGCACTACAAAAAATACCAACTGAGTCTTCTCAACAATCAAATAACAATAATAATTTAAAAATTGGTAACTATGTAACACATGCAAAATTTGGACGCGGAAAAATATTAAATATTGATGGTAATGGAGCCAATACACGCGTTGAGATTAATTTTCCAAATTTAGGCAACAAATGGTTAATACTCACATATGCAAATTTAACTTAGTAACTGTAAGGAAATAACTTAAATATTTTCATGCATCAAACTCACTGCGTTCAAACAAAAGACTCATAAAAATTAGTTGATTCAGTTTTTGGAACTTTGGACTCTCGAGCTTATAAAGATCCAGAAGTAAATCACGAGGAGTTAATGACAAAGAAGAATGCTCCACGTTGGATAAGAATGCTTGTAACATATGGGCATATTGTAGATAAAGCGAATCCAAAAAAGTAATTTTTGTATTCAGTATTAATTATTAAGCCTGCTAAAATTATTAACTTTAGGATGGTGTATTTCTATAACCTAAAATTACATAAATGTGTTAGTATTTTCATGGTAAAGGCTGGGGATGGCTTTAAAGAGTCAATGAAAATCGTATTTGATGACGTTCTTGGATGCTGGAATTACAAAACAGTATCGTCGACAACGTGATTAATAATGCAGCAAAAGTGGGCAGTTATTTCTGGCGCGATCCTTACTTCAACTAAGAGTATTTTTTTAATCATTAATTATATATATTGCATATTGAATTATTTTGGTTTTATAATGACATGAATTAAATTAATAGAATATTTTATATGCAAGAAGTTCCCAATGAATTTTATTATGAAGATACTAATCAAAGTATTATATACACTAATAATCCACAAGGATCTATTTTAGATCCTATAAAAATAATTCAATCACAACCTGCTTGGAAAAAAAATGCCACTACCAAGCAGCGTAAACCAAAAATTTTAATATTCGCTGATTGGACCATATGGTATATGTTAAATCCAGATCAATATCTTAATCTTCTCACAGAATTATTAAAAGATTTTACTATTTATGTTTTACAACCACAATCTTTAGTATTATTAACTGGAGATACATTACATTGGCTATTAAGATGCACACCTATTCCACTCGATACCTATGAGAATATTAAACAACAAATCTTAAAACAAGAAAAAACTTTAACATATGATCAAATTCATATTTTAGATGATTACTGGATGCATTATTTACTCAATAAAATGCCTGATAGTGTATCTACACTAGATATTTTCCATCACAGTACTAATAATGCAGATAATACTATAAATAATTTTTTTAACATTATGCATCAAAATAAGCGCGATAATACTTTATTGATCAATAACGAGTACTCAGAAACATCTAACCTCTTGATACTAAAATTATTAAAATCTAAAAATTCTGTTATCACTAATTATGAAATTTTATACATAACTGAAAATACCAAAATTGAAAAACAACAATTAATTGATTATAATAATCAGGCAATTACCTTTAATCAATTACAAAATATAACAAAATTATCATTAGTCAACATAGATACACAAAAGAATGATATATTCATCAGCAAGTTACTTTCCAAAACCATACAAAATTTGCAACTATTAGAATTACACAAAATTAATTACACCGATATATTTATGAAGTTTAATTATCAGAACTTAAAAGAATTTGTAATAGCTCCTATTGATATAAATAATAAGTGTTTTAAAAAAATATTATCGAGTGCACAAAATTTAATCATTTTAAATATAACATGGCAAATAGATTTAAGTTTATTAAATCATACACCGAAATTGGAAACTCTGATTCTATCTCATATTTACAATATAGATAAATCATCAGAATTGAATATAAATTTAGTCCATTTAAAAAATTTTATTTGTCATTATAATAGATGTGCAATACCCGCTGAAATTTTATATTTATTATTAAAAAAAACCAAAAATTTACAAACTCTTATTTTAGATTATATTGATAATCAATTTCTTAATCAAATACACTTGTCAAATCTAAAAACATTATCATTTATCAATGATGATATTGATGATTTATTTTTGTTGCAATTAGCTAATAATGCTAAAAATTTAGAAGATTTAATTTTATCTTGCAATAATTTTCCAGATAAAACCAAATTTAACAGCATGAATTTTCCCAAATTAAAAACATTAGATTTATCCTGGAGCAATATTAATTTACAAGGTTTAAAAAATATTTTACAAAAACATCATTTGAATGTATTAAATTTAAATTTTTGTTCCAACTTAATCAATAATGCAGAATTACGAGATTTGATAAAAGATATCAAAATATTAATGAATCTCTCTACCTTAAATTCTGATTGTATAACATCACAAGTACCAACAATCAAACCCAGCACAAAACAAGATCAAATGAGCCAGCAGACTTTATTAACGCAAAATCATAAGTCACATACTATTGACGCCGATACGACACACAATCCTAATCAAGAACTAAGTGGTAATAAAATTTTTTATAAATTAAATGCTGCTGATCAAGAACCTGATGTGACTACCTATCGTCAACAAATTTTTGACACTATAAACATTAATAAAAATATATGTGATATTAACAACGTATTCATAATAACAAATTTACAACCTATACATTTAATTCAAAAAAACATAGTAAACTTGAATTCAATAGAAGATTTAATTAAGCAGAGCACCACCATCAAAAATTATAAATATTTTTTAGGAAAACAAGAATTTATAT
>CAXNCW010000134.1:0-3809 GCA_964200955.1 Legionellaceae bacterium | reverse complement strand
ATTGGAATATTACTTTGCGCCAATAAAGATGATGAAGTTGTTGAATTTGCACTAAATAGAACCTTATCACCGGCAGTAATCGCAGAATATAAAACTCAATTACCTGATAAGAAATTATTACGAGAAAAACTACATGAGTTTTTCCTACAAAATGAAGCTGAGCCATTTAAGATTTTTGAATGACTTTGAATCAATGAGAAATTTGAACGATTATATCAAGATTTAATTCCGCACGGACTGTGCGGAAATTGCTGAGGGGGTAGCACTATAGTGGACCCTAAAATTGAGACAGTAGTGTAAAATGTAAACATTACTGCAAGGGGTATAAAAATGACACAAAAAACATTTACTGCTGACTTTAAAGCACAAGTTGCAATAGCCGCATTAAAAGGTAATAAAACGATAAATGAATTAACAGCTGAATTTGGTGTGCATGCTACCCAAATTGGTAACTGGAAAAAACAATTACTGGATGGTAGTAAAAATCTATTTAGTGGAAAAAATGAAAAAGTCATAGAAACTGTTATGCAAGAACGTGATCTATTATATACGCAAATAGGTCAATTAACTGTTGAATTATCATGGCTTAAAAAAAAGACTGGCCATTTAAATTGAGCATATTAGAGAAAAAAGCGATGATTGATCCAATGCACGCACAAATAAGCATTGCACGACAATGCGAATTAATTAATCTATCCAGATCTAGCTATTATCGTTCAATTACTATAGAAATAGGGACTGAAACGCCTGAAAACCTAGAATATATGCGATTAATTGACGAAGAATATACACGTCGTCCATTTTATGGTAGTAGAAAATTACGTGATTATTTACGTCGTTTAGGTCATAATATGAATCGTAAAAGGGTACAACGCTTGATGCGTATTATGGGATTAGTTTCGGTTGCGCCAAAACCAAATACAAGCAAAAAGAATAAAGAAAACAAAATTTATCCATATTTGCTATGAAACTTACTTATAGAGCGAGCAAATCAAGTATGGTGCACAGACATTACTTATTTAAGGATGAAGAGTGGATTTGTTTATTTAGTTGCTATTATGGACTGGTACAGTCGTAAAGTGTTGTCATGGGAAGTATCTAATTCAATGGATGATAGTTTTTGCGTTAGCGCGCTAGAACAAGCGATTAGATTGCATGGAGTTCCTGAAATTTTTAATACGGACCAAGGATCTCAATTTACAAGTATTTTATTTACTAACGTTCTGAAAAACAATAATATTCAGATCAGCATGGACGGTAAAGGTCGTTGGATGGACAATGTATTTATTGAGCGTTTATGGCGTTCTGTTAAGTACGAAGATATTTATTTGAAAGAATATAGTACAGTTATAGAATTACGTTATGGATTAAAACAATACTTTATGTTTTATAATGACGAAAGACCGCATCAATCATTTGACTCATATACACCATCGGAAGTTTATAATGGTATATATGATAAAATTGCTGCTTAATAAGAAAAGTCGACATGTTCTTAATGCCAGAATGCCTTACGTTCAAACATTGTCAATGAGCTTCTCTCGTACCTCGAGACTCCTTATTGACAATATTTTCACTGCAGGCAAGATGTCATCAGGAACAATGTCTTGGTGTTTCAATAAAATTGAACACCATCTAACTTTTAATGAATTACTGTCTTGACAATGGGGTCCACTATAGTTTTTTTAGTTTTGATGTCACTAAAGGCTTTACGATGACTCAACAGAGGTTCAGTTTCATTCGTCTTCTTAGTCCATACCTCGCCAGATTTACTTCTGACTTTCTCCAACGCTCACGACCACCGCTCTTTACGGCAGCCGCTTGAAGTGGTTTGATACCTGCACCTGAATGCCGATACCGAAGGGTCGGCTCCTTCATCTTTTGTAGAGCTTATGCTCAATTTACGCAGCTTTCGCTGCTTCAATTGTGCGCCTGCAGCGCACTTGCGGAGTGCCGGAATCAGTTGCGTATAAGTTTCCGTTTTCAATGTAGCCTGCTGCCAACCATTTAGCTAACATTACTTTGTCCATGGGCACGTTGTTCAGTAGCCATGGGTGTGAAATCGTATCAAAGCACGATTGAATATCGCCTTCCAAGACATATTGGGCACAGCCTTTCTTTGCGAGTACCATGAAGCATCGCTCGATAGCATCTGCCGTTGATCTGTGAGGACGAAACCCGTACGCATTTTTATCCGCCATTATTTCTGCTACTGGCTCTAGAGCTAGTAGGTGCAGGGCTTGCTGGGCTCTACACGCCATAACCGGAATGGATAGCGGGCGGTATTTTCCAACCTGCTTCTTGGGGATCTTGAGAGTCCGAAGTTCTCAAGCATTGATTGTGTAATAATTAACCGTTGAAATGTCAAGCTAAAATCAATATGATCCCTTAAATTTCGAATATCTCAATATTGCGAAAATGATCTCCCCAGATCAATAAAATAATAATAAAATTACCAAAGGGATCATATGAAATTATGGAATAACTGGATGGCATTAGTCAACCATCTTGAAAGCGCTTGCAGCAGAAAAACAACATTCTTTTGGCTTGTTACTGTATTGATGGGCTTTACAATTAAATTTGATATGTTAGGTGTAACAAGTATTGCGCGTGGTGTTGGATTATTACCAAATTATTACACATGTATGTTGCATTTTTTTAATTCTTACGCAGTAGATTTAAAAATGTTACAGCAATTGTGGGTTCAGTTGGTTTTGAGCCAATTTAGCAGCATCGTACGCATCAACGGACGAGTTGTTATAGTTGGTGATGGTATAAAAATCGGTAAAGAAGGCAAGAAAATGCCTGGCGTTAAATTATTACATCAAGATTCAGCATCAAATAGTAAAGCTGAATACATTATGGGGCATTCTTTGTCTAAAAAAACAAAAAATAAATTGATATTGACATGATAAAGATGTATAATTGTACAAATGTAATAATTTAACATTTTGTAAAGATAAAACAGAGATTAACATGCAAGATAATAAATCATTTCCAGAGATAGAACAACAATTAGACAATATTAAACAATATCTACAATTAAACGCTCCACTGTATAAAAATCATATTCCATTGCAAGAAAAAGTAATGCACACTTATATGCAATTTACTGTAAATAAGTTATCTCCGATCTTAAATTTATCAGATCAGCAACAAAAAATTAATGCTTTAAAAACATTTCTATCAGAGCACTGGCAAATGATTCATGGAACATTTGTTTGCTACACTGCAATACCAAATAACGAGATCACCAAATTACTTCTTGATGTTGCAAAAATTATTGCTTCTGTTGATGAGAGACCAATCAAATTACTTATGCCAACAATTTCTATAGAGAATTCGATTGATGGTGAAGAGACTTTTAATAATAAAATAGATGTATTACAAACTCATATACTCGGAGAGTCAGGTCTTTATTTAATACCTGTTAAGATTCTTGTAAAAATGCAAATAGATCAAAATTTAAATGCAATTTATAATGTATATTATGATTTTGATAAACATCCAGATAATATTGCTTATATTACCAATAATGATCTACAACGTCTATCTACTCATTCTAAATTCACAGAAACCATTTTTAATTTAAAAACACAATATGATGATCTTAAAAATGATAAGCAAAATTTATTAGGTCAGCTGAATAACTTAATAAATTTATTATTATATAATAGCTCACATGGTGGTATTGGTATTGATGAAATTGCCGCACAAGGCGGGATGATTGCCGTCCAAGCTTTTTCTGAATATTACAATAGATTAACAACAGATCAAAGATTAAAGATACCCAAAAATATACTCTTAAT
>CAXNCW010000133.1:0-3855 GCA_964200955.1 Legionellaceae bacterium | reverse complement strand
TAACACTTTCTTTCACTGGTTTAACTCAAATTGACGTAATGTTGGTCAAATATTTATTTACTGCAGCACAATCAGGGCAATATGCTGCGGCAGCATTATTAGGCAAAATAGTATTATATATTCCCGGAGCGGTTATTGTTGGTTTAGTCCCAATGGTAACCGCTGCCATAGCACATGGTACTCATGCTACTTGGAATTTATTAAAACATGCTTTATTAATAACAGCAGTTTTATCTGGTAGCGTAGCTTTATTATTTTGGTTCGTGCCATCATGGGTATTATTAATATTTTTTGGCAAACAATATGTATCCGCGGCGCCATTATTACAATATTTTGGTTTTAGTATGTTACCGATGGCATTTGTTCTAGTTTTCAAAGCATATTTTATTGCTAAAGGGATCTATGGTTATAATTATATAATGTTCTTGGGTGCAATACTACTATTGTTCATGATAATATTTGTAGCAACAACATTAATTACTGTAATTCTTTATATTGGTATTGTTGGTTCTGTTGTCGCGTTGCTAGGATTGTTGTTGGAATATTACGATCAAATTAAGGTCGATACCGAAATAAATTCCTATTCTTGATTTCACTCAACTCGCTACGCTCAAACAAAATCTCAATACTGATCAATTTCTTGGAGTTTGTGAGTGAAAAAAATTTTAGTAACTGGTGGTGCAGGATTTATTGGTTCACATTTATGTCGCCAATTGTTAGCCGATGGCCATGATGTTTTGTGTGTGGATAATTTATTCACTGGCACGCGGAGTAATATTGCTGATTTGTTAGAAAATAAATATTTTCAGTTTATGCGTCATGATATTACGTTTCCATTGTTTGTTGAAGTTGATCAAATTTATAATTTAGCTTGTCCAGCATCACCAATTCATTATCAATTTGATCCCGTACAAACGACTAAAACTAGTGTTCATGGCGCTATTAATATGCTGGGATTGGCGAAACGCACCAAAGCACTGATTTTACAAGCTTCAACTAGCGAAATTTATGGTGATCCAGAAATTCATCCACAACCAGAAGATTATTGTGGTAAAGTAAATCCAATTGGTGTGCGCTCTTGTTATGATGAAGGTAAACGTTGCGCAGAAACGTTATTTTTTGATTATTACCGGCAACATCATGTAGCTATTCGTGTGGTCCGAATTTTTAATACTTACGGCCCTAATATGCATCCTAATGATGGTCGTGTAGTATCAAATTTCATTGTTCAAGCATTACAAAATCAAAATATTACTATATATGGTAATGGTGAACAAACTCGTAGTTTTCAATATGTAGATGATCTAGTGTCTGGTATGATCAAAATGATGAATAATCAACATGATTTTATTGGCCCGGTGAATTTAGGTAATCCTGTAGAAATGACAGTAATAAGTTTAGCAAAAACAATTTTAACTATGATCCCTGAATCATCTAGTAAAATTATTTTCAAGACTTTACCTGCTGATGATCCACGACAACGTCAACCAAATATTATGTTGGCGAAGCGTGAATTAGATTGGGAGCCTCATGTTACTCTTGCAGTAGGATTGCAAAAAACCATTGAATATTTTCAAGATACTTTATGCGCTAAGGAACTGTCAGGAAATAACTTAAACTTTTAAGGATCGAGTACGAAATAAGATCCTAAGGAACTGTAAAGAAATAACTTGAATATTTTCATGTGTCAAACTCACTGCGTTCAAACAAAAGACTCATAAAAATATTCAAGTTATTTCTTTACAGTTCCTAAGTTGTAATGATGGTTCTTTGATAGAGATCATCAAAACGTTTAATATCATCTTCGCCTAAATAATTGCCACTTTGAACTTCAATTATATATAAAGGTTCTGTGCCAATATTACTTAAGCGATGTTTAGTTTGTTTGGGAATATATGTGGATTGATTAATTGACAGATTAAATTTATTTTGTCCATTAATAATCTCAGCATGACCGCTCACGACAACCCAATGTTCTGCACGAAACTCGTGCATTTGTAGTGATAATCTGGCTCCAGGATTGACCATGATGCGTTTTACTTTGAATATTGCGCCTTCAGATAGAATTTCATAATAACCCCACGGTCGTAATACACGTTTGTTTTCATCAATTATTTGCCGATGATCAACTGATAAAGTATCAACCAAATCTTTTACTTGCTGTGAATATTGTTTATTAGCAACTAAAATAGCATCGGGAGTAACCACAAGAATTTGATCTTGAATGCCAATAGTTGTTACTAACATATCAGTATTATTATGCAGTAAACAATTATTACTGTGACGCGTTATGACATTACCATGGATCATATTTTGCTTGTCATCAAGAACATTAGCCTCCGCAACCGCGTTCCAACAACCTAAATCATTCCATTTTATATTAATAGGAATAATCACTGCTGCATTAGTTTTTTCCATAATAGCATAATCTATCGATTCACTACGGCATTCAACAAATGTATCTTGATCTAATCTAATAAAATCATTATGGTATGTTGCTTTTAATACTGCTTGTTGACTCGATTGATATATATCCGGTGCATGCTTGTGAAGTTCATTTAAATATATTTGAACATTACAAGCAAACATTCCACTATTCCAAAAATAATTACCATTTTTTACAAATTGTGTGGCAACTTCTAAAGACGGTTTTTCAGCAAATTCTTGTAAATGATGAATACTAACTTTAGAGTAAAAATGAGATTCATGAGTTACTTCACCAGCTTTAATGTAACCATAACCGGTATTAGGGCTGCTGGGTGTGATACCAAAAGTTACAATTGCTTGTTCTTGTGCGGCGTATTGGCATCCAGATAATACTGTTTGCTCCCAAAGAATAGTATCATCAAGCCAATGATCAGAAGGTAAAATTAACATCACTGTATTACTATCAAATTTATTTAATAAATAATGAGACGCAGCGGCTATAGCTGGCGCAGTATTACGAATACATGGTTCTAATAAATAAGTAATATTGGTATCATTGAAAGATTGCAATTGTTCTTGACATAAAAAATAATGTTGTTCATTGCTAATAACTAGTATTTGTTCACATAACAATTGTTGTGTGCGGTGAATGGTTTGTTGTAATAATGACTCTTCACCACGTAAACATAGAAATTGTTTAGGATGGTTTTTACGTGATAAAGGCCACAATCTAGAGCCTCTACCACCAGCTAAAACAACAGGTATAATATTCAACATACATGTAAAATTTTATAAATTAAATTATCTGTTGATTATATCATAAATTTCAAAAATTACTACCCTATCTACATAGGAACTGTAAAGAAATAACTTGAATATTTTCATGTGTCAAACTCACTGCGTTCAAACAAAAGACTCATAAAAATATTCAAGTTATTTCTTTACAGTTCCATAGTCGCATATATAATGTCGTTATTGAGATGATTAAGCTGTAATGATGCGACTTTTAGAGCCTTTAGAGCTGATGGATGTTTAAATAAACATGCATGATTATTATTTCCGGTGCAAAGTTGAGCTAACCAATTGAATATTGATTTAACAAGATTTACTACCTTATCTAGGAAGGATAAATCTGTTGCGAATGTTATTGATGCTTCATCAATGAGTGTTTTGTAAGATGCTTTAAATTGATTATTCACCGCTATTATATTTGTTGGTTTTTCAATGAGTGCTATAATATAGTCATTACTAATATTTTGTAATTCACATAACAATTGTATTGCTTGCTCTGTGGCTATCTCTGAATGATGTTGAGAGCGCGATCCCATACTTAATTTGAGATCATCTATAGTTTTATTAATTTTGTCACTAATTTTAATAAATTTTATTTTTTGTATGCTACTACTATCAAGCAATTTCGGCAAACGG
>CAXNCW010000132.1:0-3880 GCA_964200955.1 Legionellaceae bacterium | reverse complement strand
TCGGTGATGTCGCCTTCAATCCAGTCAGCGCCATCTGGGATCCAGCCGGCATGGCCGGAGCATAAATTATCTAAAACTCGAACTTTATACCCTCTGTCTAATAAGGCTCCACTGAGATGGCTTCCAATAAACCCAGCCCCCCCAGTAACTAATACGCGCTTCATGCTGATCTCATTGTTTAGTAGTTCTAGAGTAGGACACTATACGTTTATTTCTTGTAGTACAACTTGAATTATTGTATATATCCCATCCAGTAAGTAAAAATGCTTTGAGCAGGTATTGGCAATATGGCAACCCATATTAAATGATAAGATCATGAATGAAAAATAAATTAAAATTAATTATCCCTGTATATCTAGGCACTTTGTTAGAGTGGTATGACTTCTCAATTTTTGTATTTTTAGCGCCAGTATTATCGAATTTATTTTTCCCTACTTCTAATAAATTGGTTTCAGCCCTAGTGACATATGCCGTTTTTGCGATAGGATTTGTAGCTAGACCGCTTGGCGGCCTGGTTTTTGGACAGTACGCGGATAACTACGGTAGAAAAAAATCGATGTTACTATCAATGATGATTATCACTATGTCTACAACGGCAATTGGTTTATTGCCTACATACGAGAAAGTAGGAATATATGCCCCCTTGGCAATGGTTATTTTACGACTCGTACAGGGATTTTGTATTGGTGGTGAATCATCAGGCTCAGCAATATATGTTTTAGAAATGTATCTATCTAAATATAGAGGAGCATTATCGTCTTTCGTGTGGTCAGCAGTGGGGTTTGGTATGCTACTGGGATCATCAGTAACGACGTTGATGTTTTACCTGTTTACGGTGGATCAACTAAATAATGGGTGTTGGAGACTACCATTTTTAATGAGCATGCTCACTGGTATTGTTGGTCTTTATTTTAGGCAGAAGATACCGGAAACAAGTTTGTACCAAATGTATAAAAGCAGTAATAAAGTGATTAAACTAGGAGCATATAAAGTTATTGGAGAAAACAAACAAACGATTTTTACAATAATATTGCTATACGGATTGAGTTCAGTTATTACTTATATATTGTTTGTATTTATGCCAGTGTACAGTAGTCAGCATAATGATATTGATTTAAAAATAGCAAGTTCAATTACTACAATTGCATTGAGTATTGTCACAATATTGGTCCCATTGTCTGGGTATGTTTCTGATTTATTGGGTCGAAAGTTCTGTTTGTATGCTGGTTCAATTGGATTTTTGGTTTTAAGCATTCCGTTATATCTTTATATGAATATGGAAAAAACCGTCTTAAGTTTTATTATTTCTGATGTTATCTTTGTGCTGTTAGCTATATTGTATCAAGGTGCATTAACAGCAGCCGTTCAAGAAACGACCAACACCCAAAATCGTTTTACGATAACATCAGTAGGATATAATATTAGTTACGGTCTTTTTGGCGGCACAGCGCCTTTAATGGTGTCGTGGATATCTGAAATATCGGGCATTGAAATTTTACCTGGCATATATTTAACTTTTTTTGCATTTTTAGCACTTGCTGCTGTTTATTGCATGAGAGAGACTTACCAAATGAAATTGGCGTAAAGTTTATAAAAATAATAGGTCAAATGGATAGTATAGAAGAAACAATAATAGCCCTGAGTTTTTTTGATAAATACCAAGGTGAGATAATATCAAAAATCGATGCCGAAGAAATCAGAGAGAAGCAACAAGAAATTATAAGACGTAGTTTTTCTCAAGGATTTGAGCAAATTAAAATGGTTGATCAAACGAAAATTACGGGTGCACTAATACAATATTTATATAAGGTTGATCGGGGTGTTTTTTTGAATACCCCTGATGATTTTCAACGGGAACAGGAAGCATTATTTTATTTGATTCATTCCGATAATTTAACGGATACAAACAAGGTGTTTTATGAATATTTGATCGGATTATCGAGGTTTGTACTAAGTATTCAATTGCTTTATGGGTACGTTAAATATATTAATAACAACTCAATTTCAAATGATATTACGTTACATTCTTCAAAGGTAACTGCTCACACGTTTTCGACATCCCGCGGCTTGACCGCGGGATCCAGTGATTCTGGAAGTATTATAGATCCCGTGGTCAAGCCGCGGGATGTCGATGTGGTGATGGAGTCCGAGCAGTTATCTTCAAAGTTGTTTTTTCAAGAGAAAAATTATTCCTTAACCACCTTTTTTCACAGACTATTAATTCTTTCCGATATAGGGGAGATATTGATTTCAGATCTTTTTGATCGTTATTTTCAAAGTAATTTTAATCCTGAAAAATATTGGAATGATCTCGAACAATATTTTCATCAACGTCAACATTTGGATAATTTGGCAAAACATATTGTGTCGATACAATATGTCCCTGAAAATAAAAGATATCTTGCTATTATGCAGTCAATTCATTGGCAAGGACTTGGTGGATCAGGAGATATTTTGTTAAAATTTGATCAGCTTAAGGGGTTGATTGTTCACTCTATTTCTCATCATGATGATTATAACATGTCTAGATCGTTTAATAAACGGTTATTGGTTTTCAAATTACCGTTAGAAACTATATTAGCAAGAACGCAAAATCTAATTTGTGAATATCTCAAATATAACTTTCCAACAGGCGCCATTAATATTCATGACTTTTGTTCTGGGCCAAGATTTACAGCAGTAAAAGCTATTATTGATCGAGAGAAACAAAGACAATTTAATTTGACAGTATCGGACATAGACGGCTCGAGTTTAATCTCATTATTGAAGGAAAAAGAACAGTGTCATTATGAAAATATAGATTCATATGAAGTTCGTTATGAAGATTTGTGCTTGCCATTAAGACTCAGTGATGATCAAGTCGATAAATACCATCTAGTTACGCTTAATCTTGGATTACATCAACTGCCAATTGAAGAAATATATGCCGCTATAAGACATTTTTCAAAAATCACAAAAATCGGTGCTTTAATAGCGAATCTTGATGCCTCGGAAAGACGATATTTACAATTAATGGCTATTCCAGGGAATGTAGTTGATAGGGAAGGGCATGTTCCTTATATTGATCAAATGGATATAGCTAGACTGATCGTTTCCTCTCAAGGTGAGGGTCATGTGAAAATCGCGTATCCACTTGTAAATTTATCCAAGAAGGTTTTTATTGAGTTGGATCAGAACATTGGGGCAGGCCCGTATATGGTTGCATTTTACACTCCTGTTATTATAACAAGACAAGAGCTTGCTTTATTAATTGAATTATGGATCGCAAAAAAATATGATGATTGTGATCATCTAGTACGTTATCCATTTCATTCTGTCTAGTTCTCCTTCGGAAATGGTTCGTCAGACGCTGTTTTTCTGCGCTTTATGGACTTCGTGATCATATCGTACTTAGTTCATGTTCTATTTTTAGTTTAATCGATGGGGCAATCATATCTTCTACGATTAAACCATATTTTGTTGATTGATAGATGAGCTGATATCGATTTGTACAGCTAGCATTTAACATAGCTGTATTTAAAATGCTCTCAACAGTTCTTTTTGAAATGTTAAGAATTGTACTGGTTTGAATGCTAGTTAACCCATGAGCTATGCAATATATGCATTCAATTTGTCTTTGTGTAAACAGAGACTGGTTATCAGTTTGATCAGTAGGGTATGCTGATGATGTCAAATTTTTTTTATTGATGTATACCTGTGGAAAGACGGGCCGTACCAGCTTGTTTTTTATATAGATAGAATTTTTTTTGACGTAATCAGATATAATGGGGTTGATTTTTTTTGAAAAATTCGTGCCGAACGCCATCAACTCATTCGATGCATTCAATAAAATATTGATTCTGTCTTGAAAAATCATACTTGAAGAAAACGAATAAGTGTC
>CAXNCW010000131.1:0-3911 GCA_964200955.1 Legionellaceae bacterium | reverse complement strand
CGAACCAATTAATCTTCCATGGAAAGCCTTAGATGTTGATATTGTTTTTGATTGTACTGGTAAATTTACTAAACGTCATCAAGCTATGCAACATATTGACGCTGGTGCAAAAAAAGTTTTAATTTCAGCCCCAGGAGACGATGTTGATGCTACAATTGTTTATGGAGTTAATCATCATATTTTAAAAAATACTGATATTATTGTATCTAATGCTTCATGTACTACTAATTGTTTAGCACCGGTTGCAAAAATTTTGCATGAGACAGTTGGGATTGAATCTGGATTAGTGAATACAGTGCATTCTTATACGAAAGATCAAACATTATTGGATGGTAGTCATATTGACTTTAGACGTGCACGATCAGCTACGCAATCGATAATTCCAACCAAAACTGGCGCCGCGCAAACTGTGGGTGTGGTATTACCTGAATTAGCGGGCAAATTAAATGGTTTTGCTATGCGTGTGCCGACTTTAAATGTTTCCGTCGTAGATTTAACTTTTATCTCACAACGAGTTACATCTGCTGTAGAAATAAATCAGATTTTTCGTGAATCAAAAAGTAATATTTTATATATTAATGATGAATTATTAGTATCGTGTGATTTTAATAATTGTTCAGCGTCTTCTGTGTTTGATACAACTTTAACGCAAGTGTTAGGGAATTTAGTGAAAGTTATTGCATGGTATGATAATGAATGGGCTTTTTCAAATCGTATGCTTGATACAGCCAATTGTATGATGAATTGTTAGAGGTTATAAAGTATGAATTTAATCAAAATGAGTGATTTAGAATTACGCAATAAGCGTGTTTTAATTCGTGAAGATTTAAATGTTCCTATCAAAGATGGCATTATTACTAGTGATCAAAGATTACAAGCAGTTTTGCCAACTTTAAATTTAGCCTTAAGTAGTGGAGCGGCTGTTATTGTTATGTCACATTTAGGTCGTCCGGTAGAAGGAAAATTTGATAAACGTTTTTCTTTGCATTTGGTTGCTGATTATTTTGCAAATCGTTTAAATTACCCAGTAAAATTTGTGACCGATTACTTAGATGGAGTTGATGCTGCTCCTGGTGAATTAGTTGTTTGTGAGAATGTGCGTTTTAATATTGGTGAACATAATAATGACGTGAATTTAGCAAAAAAACTTGCAGCTTTATGTGATATATTTGTTATGGATGCTTTTGGAACGGCTCATCGTGCACAAGCGTCAACATGCGGGATCGCGCAGTATTCCGCAGTTGCAGCAGCAGGGCCATTGTTACTTAAAGAATTATCTGCTTTAGAAGTTGTTATGAAAGCTCCTAAAAAGCCTATTGTGGCGATTGTCGGTGGCGCTAAAATTTCTAGCAAATTATCGTTATTAAAAGAGTTAGTCATTACCGTGGATTTTTTAATACCTGGTGGCGGCATCGCTAATACTTTTTTGAAAGCACATAATTTTATTATTGGTAATTCATTGTATGATGAACATTTAATTGATGAAGCGAAAACTATTTTAGAAATAGCTGCTAATAGTAATTGTCAAATTCCCTTACCAGTTGATGTGGTAGTTGGTAAAGCATTTTCTGATAATTGCCCAGCATTTAATAAATCCTTAGGTAGTCTAGCTCATGATGATATGATTATGGATATTGGTCCAGAAACTATTCGTTATTATGTTGACATAATTTCACAAGCAAAAACTATTATATGGAATGGTCCTGTTGGAGTGTTTGAGTTTCCACAATTTGCTTACGGAACTCGAGCTATCGCGATTGCAATTGCAAATAGTAATGCGTATTCAATAGCTGGAGGTGGTGACACTTTAGCGGCGATTGATCAATATAATTTAATTCAACAAATCACATATATTTCTACTGGCGGTGGTGCTTTTTTAGAATGTTTAGAAGGCAAAACCTTGCCAGTAGTTGCAATTTTAGAACAAAGATTTAAGCAACAACGATAGGTGTAATGTTATGTTAATAGATTCGCATTGTCATCTGCAATTATTAGATCTTGCAGCATTTGATAATAATCTTGATAATGTTATGGCAGCAGCGTCTGCCAATGATGTTAAGCATTTATTATGTGTTTGTGTAGATCCGTCTGAATTTCCTACATTATGTAATATTGCTGCAAGTTATAAGAATATTAGCATTTCTGTGGGATTGCATCCTGCTAATATTGTGATTAATGAACCAACGCAATCTAGTTTGAGTGATTTGGCACAACATGAAAAATGTATTGCTATTGGTGAAACTGGTTTAGATTATTCCTATGCAAAAGATGATGATGCGCAAAAATTACAACAACAGCGTTTCATAACGCATATTAATGCGGCATTGAGCGTCAAAAAACCATTAATAATTCATACACGTATGGCTGCAGAAGATACTATAAATATAATGGCGCATGCCAATGCTGATAAAATTGGTGGTGTTATGCACTGCTTTACTGAAAGTTTAGAAGTAGCGCAACGCGCATTAGATTTGAATTTTTATATTTCTATTTCAGGTATTGTGACCTTCAAAAACGCGCAACATTTACGTGATATAGTGAAATACATCCCTTTAGATAGGTTGTTAATAGAAACAGATGCACCATATTTAACCCCAGAGCCTTATCGTGGGACAATTAATCATCCTGCATTGGTGAAATATATAGCTTTAACTTTAAGTAAATTATATAATACTAATTTTGATGAATTATCACAAAAAACCACCGATAACTTTTATAATTGTTTTAATTTAAAGAGGAAACATGTTAAATAAGGATGAATTACATCAAAACGCATTAGATTATCATGAGTTTCCGATTCCCGGTAAGTTAGCAACGCAGATAACGAAACCAACAATATCGCAAAAGGATTTATCATTAGCTTATACACCAGGTGTGGCTGAACCGGTATTAATGATAACTAAGTGTCCTGATGATGCTTTTCGTTATACAGCAAAAGGTAATTTAGTCGGTATCTTAACTAATGGCTCCTCTGTATTAGGTTTAGGAGATGTTGGTCCATTAGCCAGTAAGCCTGTAATGGAAGGTAAAGCTGTCTTATTCAAAAAATTTGCAAATATAGATGTGTTTGATATCGAAATAGATGCTCCAAACTTTCATAATTTTATTGCAGTTGCACGTAGTATTGCGCCAACATTTGGCGGTATTAATCTTGAAGACATTAAAGCGCCAGAATGTTTTGAGATAGAACAAACATTAATGAGGGAATTAAATATTCCGGTGTTTCATGATGATCAACATGGGACAGCAATTGTTGTTGCAGCAGCATTATTGAATGCGCTTGAATTGCAAAATAAAAAGATCCATGAAGTAATTATTGTTTGTGTTGGTGCTGGAGCCGCAGGAATTGCAACAATGCAATTGCTAGTAACTTTGGGGGCGCAGCACCAAAATATCTTTTTGTTGGATCGTCAAGGCGTAATTCATGCAGATCGTGAAGATCTTAATGCTTACAAAGCTCAATTTGCTAGTAAAACCCATAAACGTACATTAGCTGATGCATTAGTAGATGCTGCTGTGTTTATAGGTGTTGCTTCTGCAAATTTATTAAGTGGTGATTTATTAAAATTAATGACAAAGAAACCAATAATTTTTGCTTTATCTAATCCTACCCCGGAAATTTTGCCAGAAATTGCTTATCAGTATTGTAATGATTTAATTATTGCAACAGGCCGTAGTGACTATCCTAATCAAGTAAATAATGTTTTATGTTTTCCTTATATTTTTCGTGGCGCTTTAGATGTGCGTGCAACTTGTATTAATCATGAAATGCAGTTAGCCGCTGTCCATGCAATTCGACAATTAGCATTTGAACCTGTGCCTGAAATTGTGAAAAGTCAGTATGTGAATGGTGATTCTTTGGAATTTGGTAGTGATTATATTATTCCTAAACCGAGTGATCCGCGATTATT
>CAXNCW010000130.1:0-3923 GCA_964200955.1 Legionellaceae bacterium | reverse complement strand
TACGGTTACCAATGTTACCATTGGATGTTATATATCAAGAAAAATTGTTGAATATATTTAATGGTATTATGCGGAGTGTTGTGTGATGATAAAAAATCTTGGTTGTAGTGTCATGTTTATATTACTTGCTTCTTGTAGTTCATATTCAGGTACTACTGGTAGTAATACTTATAAACTTAGTAAGAATGGGACTAATTTAGTAATTCCACAACAATTAACAGATGAAAATATTAGTCATTTTTATGATTTACCCAATCAAGGTAAATATTTAGTCGTAACGGCTGTACCTCCGCTTAATTAATTGATTGAGATATAATTAATGGATGCACAAGAAATTGTAATTATTCAAGAATTGGCGCAAAGGTTGGTTGATGCACAACGTAGCATCCATATTTTAGATAGCATTAAGTGGGATGATGCAATTAAGCAGGAATTTTTTAAATCTAAAGCATCGGTATTACCGTTAGTTGATCGCGCATATTATAAAAATAAACCGCTACCATTTGATGTCAAAGAAAAACGTGAGGAATTTCGATTAATTTTACGTGATACACAAAATTCTTTAGGACAATATTCGTCAGTAACGCGCTTAATTAAGCGTCAGTGTGAAGAGTATAGTCAAGCCGTAATGATGTTAGCAGCACGTGGTACTGCAGTTTTTTCTGAAATATCCAAAGAATTATATGGTAGTACAAATGATGTATTTTATGTTGGTGGTCCGCGTGTTTCTGAATTAGGGAATGTATTATTTGATGTGTTAACTGCTTTAGATGTGCAATTGCAATCGGATGCAGATCTCAAACATTATACTCCACAACAAGCACAAGAAATTTTAGAAATTAGATTAAGTGAGTTTTTTACACAGCATCCTGGTCGTGTTACTGTAGTAATTAGTGATGGAATGATAGCGGACGCTGCCGCTGGTGCGGATACAATAAAATTAAGTCAACAAGCGATGTTTAGTGCGCGTGATTTACGTTATCTTGAAGTGCATGAAGGTTGGGTTCATGTGGGTACAACATTAAATGGAGCGTTGCAACCATATTGCTTTTTTTTATCGAAGGGTTCACCATCTAGTAGTGTGATTCAAGAGGGATTGGCGGTCATTACTGAGGTCTTTACATTTTCATCATATCCAAGTCGTGTGCGTAAAATTGTCAATCGTGTTATTGCATTAGACAAAGTACGTGAGGGTGCAAATTTTATTGATATTTATCGTTATTTTATGGCTAATGGTATGAATGAAGAGGAAAGCTATAATAATGCCGTGCGTATATTTCGTGGTAGTACGCCAGATGGTGAAGGGTTTACTAAAGATTTGTCGTACGCCAAAGGTTTTGTAATGATTTATAATTTTATTAGGTTTGCCATTAGTAAACATCGAGTTGATGCTATTCCTTTATTATTTTCTGGTAAATTGGTTTTAGATGATTTACCTTTGCTAGCAGATCTGCGTGAGCAAGGATTATTAATAGATCCGGTATATTTACCAGCTCCATTTCATGACCTTTCAGCATTAGGCGCATGGATGAGTTTTTCATTGTTTTTAAATAAATTTGATTTAACTGAAATTCAGAAGAATTTTCGTTTTTTACTTTGATAATAGGTGAGATATGACTTTTGTGGTAACAGAAAATTGTATTAAATGCAAATACACAGATTGTGTTGAAGTTTGTCCTGTGGATTGTTTTTATGAAGGGCCAAATTTTTTAGTTATTCATCCGGATGAATGTATTGATTGTGCTCTGTGCGAACCTGAGTGTCCTATCAATGCTATCGTCTCTGAAGATGATTTAACTGCTAATCAAATGCAATTTAAAGAATTAAATGCAAAATTTTCACCGAAATGGCCTAATATTACCGTAAAGAAAGATGCACCTGTTGATGCTGATGAGTGGAAAGATGTTCCTAATAAATTGCAATATTTACATGATTACTCATAATTGGATAGGGGTCTCGCAAAAAATAACCTACCATTTTTTATTTAGATTCTGTTTGAGCAGAGCGAGTTTAGCTCAATACAAAATTGTAGGTTATTTTTTGCGAGACCCCATATATGAACTTGTTAGCAATTGATACTACCACTGATTTAGCATCCATTGCATTAACAGTTGATGGTCATTGTTATTCGCAAGAGCAACTGGGTGCGCGCACTCATGCTTATGATATTTTACCCATTGTTATTGAATTATTAGCGCAGGCTAATATTGAATTACGACATTTGCATGGCATTATATTTGGTTGTGGCCCTGGCAGTTTTACTGGAATACGTGTTGCTTGTAGTATTGCTAAAGGTTTAGCATATGGTTTAAACTTAGCGCTGTATCCTGTTAGTAGTTTACATGCAGTTGCAACATTTGTGCGACGTAATGTTGCACCTTCAGCCGCTGTATTATCTATGATAGATGCGCGTATGCATCAAGTATATTGGTCTTATTCTACGATAAATTCAGTTACCGATGAGTGTGTAAATAATGTAGAAAATATTACATTACCAATAAATGTAGATAATAAGTTTTATTTGGCTGGCATTGGTTGGGAAAATTATATACAAAAATTACCGCAGGTTCTTAAAGAAAATGTTATTGATTATGTTAGTGTGCATCCACAGGCCGAAGTGATGATTTATATGGTGATGAATTTTATGGTAAAATCTGTAGATATTGCTAATGCATTACCGATATACGTGCGTAATAAAATTGCATAAAAATTAAGGAGTTGCACTTGAATAAGCGATTATTAGATATTTTAGTATGCCCTTTATGTAAAGGTAGATTGGTTTATAAAAAAAATGAATTAATTTGTAGTTTTGATCGGTTAGCGTATCCCATTTGTGATGGCATTCCCGTGATGTTAGAACATGATGCTCGGACTATATCTCTTGAAGAAAAAGATCAATTATGACAATAAAATTTCATATTATTATTCCAGCTCGTTATCATGCAAAACGTTTACCAGGAAAGTTGATGTTAGATATTGCTGGCAAAACCGTATTAGAACGAGTGTATTTCCAAGCATTGCAAGCCATGCCAGCTTCAATAATTATTGCAACTGATAGTGATATTATTTTACAACACGCGGGTCAATTCGGCGCACAAGTGCAATTAACTGCAGTAACGCATCGATCAGGAACGGATAGAATTGCAGAAGTTGTTGCCTTGGGTGAATATGATGATAATGATATAATTATTAATGTTCAGGGTGATGAGCCATTTATTGATCCAAAATTGATTATACAGTTGGTTCAAGTGATGGCTAATTGTGATGTGCCTATGGCCACTTTATGTTGGCCTATGATGCTGACACAACCAAATGTGAATATGGTAAAAGTTGTGCGTGATTGTTTTAATAATGCCCTGTATTTTTCTAGAGCAGAATTACCGGTACGCATGATTGATGGTCATAAACAGATATTAAGACATATTGGTATTTATGCTTATCGTGTTGTATTTTTGCGCACTATTGTACAGCAGCCGGCATGTTCATTGGAATTTGTTGAAGATCTTGAACAATTGCGTGTATTATGGTTAGGATATAAAATTCGTGTTGAAGATGCATGTGTATCGCCATCACCAGATATTAATACTGTACAAGATGTAGCAAATGCTAGAGAATTTGTCACATCTTTCTTAAAAGAATAAATTATGATTCGATTGAAAGATCCCGTTTACTATGCTTGGTACCAAAATGTTGTGAAAAAAATTGTAGATAGACGGCATAAAATAACACTTTTTGGTATTGTAATGACGATTAATTATCCTTTATTTGGATTATTTTGGGAATTTGAAGAGGGATTTCAATTTATTAATGAATTTATATTACGTATTATTGCTATGATTTTGTGTTTTGTATTGGCTTGTAATCGGTTTTTGCCAATGAAATTAGTGCAATTATTACCGTTACTTTGGTATGGTACGGTATTG
>CAXNCW010000129.1:0-3951 GCA_964200955.1 Legionellaceae bacterium | reverse complement strand
ATTACAATTGGCCAACAAATGTGATCTGAATATTTAGATACTATACTGCGTAAACGCCAATCACTTAAAAACTCTTCTGCGTCTGTTTTAATATGTAAGATGACTTCGGTTCCACGATCGACTTTTTCTTGTTGATCAATAGTAAATTCACCTTCACCGGCAGATTCCCAGATAATACCAGCAGATGGTTCTAAGCCAGCACGACGACTTTTGACTGTGATTTTATCAGCAACAATAAATCCAGAATAAAAACCAACACCAAATTGTCCAATTAAATTAGAATCTGTTGTTTGACCTTCTTTGTTGACAAAATTTGATAAAAAGTCTTTAGTACCAGATTTGGCAATAGTGCCTAAATTTTCTATGGCTTCATCAAAACTCATGCCAATTCCATTATCTTTAATGGAGATAGTTTTTAATTTTTCATTAGTTTCGATTGTGATACGTAAATCAGAATCATTGTCATATAAATTAGCGTTAGATAAAGCTAAAAATCTTAATTTATCTAGAGCATCAGCGCCATTAGATATGAGCTCACGTAAAAAAATCTCTTTATTACTATAAAGCGAATGCACCACTAGATTGAGCATCTGTTTTACTTCAGTTTGAAAATTCATTGTTTGTTGTTTTGACATTATTAATCTCTCCAATTATCAAAAAATATAATATTTTCATTCATACGTGCATATTTATATGTGGGATCTTTGATTGAATTTCAAGATCTAAATTTAAGTTTTATTTCTTGCACGATTCTAATACTATTGAAACATACTCATATCCATTGATTGAATGATGTTTTCATATTGTTTTTGTTGTAGTAGGTATTGTTCATAGGCTTGTTCATAGGCACAATGTAATTTGTTTGTATCGGTAATTTCTATTATATGACAAGAGGTATTTTGCCATTGCATTTTTGTAAATACGGTAAATTCTGGCGGAGTTTTCTTACTATCTGTATCCATTATGAATGACAGTGGTGAGTCAAAATTAGTTAACATATTGAGATCTTGATGATATGAATTATAATAAATTGACCATTCTTTGTGAATTGTCTCCAGAATGGGATTGTCATCTTTAGTTAATGATTCTTTCTGTAGCAATAAATCATTGATTGTTTTATGAATTCTATTGAAACAATAATAGCCGCAATCATTAAAATTCAATATTTTTTGATCATGGGATTCTTTAATTTGCGTCTCATATTGTTCAAGTTTATATCCTGCATTTGTTGCAAATTTTTTGAAAACGTCATTGCCATATTTGAGAATGTAATATTGTGAAGACTTGGGATCATAAAATTTCATTTGACTGTGATTCCAAATAAGGAGTACCCAGTGCATTCTTGACAATATACTTTGTGATTTGCAATCAGATTGTTCTGTTTTTTTTGGAACAAAGAAATTATAAAGGGAATTAAGAGTTTGTTGACCTAGAAATTTATATGCATCAAATTCACATGTTGGCAAAATACACGTGATACCTTGATCTATTAATCTTTGCGCAATTTTCTGTGTATCTAATATATAAGGATGATTCAACATGTTTATGTTGTTTTCAAATGTATCATCAATATCTTTAGATGGTGGAAATAAAGCTATTTGGAGATTGCCATTTTTTAACAAATAATAATAAAAACTATTTTCATCATCAATGTTTTGTTTTTTTATTGTAAAATGCACTGGTGTTACTGAGAAACCATAATGTGCAAACATGTGCAAAGTTGCGATCATAAGATGATCGGGTCTTAATTGTTCTGGGTGCTGGAAGTTCAAATAATCATGATAAAACTCATTGTTATTGCTATTGTTTTTTATAGAATTTAACTTTTCGCCAAATTCAGTTAACTTGTGATAATCAATGGAGTTGAGTGATTTAACATCAGTGTTTACGATTATGGTTGATAATAATAGGTTGATATTTTTGTACGCAGTAATCTGCGCAATGTTGGTGGCTAGTTGCGTTATCGTTAATTTTTCCATGTTAATTTGTTGTTGTAGTAGTTCATAATGCTTGACAAGATGTTCTGATAAAAATAAATATACTTGTTTATTTTGTAGGTGCGGGTTAGTTATGAGTGCTATACAAAAAACATCACCGAAGGGATTGTAACTAACAGCAAAACTACAGGGTTCATTGCGATCATTCATACAAGTAAATTCAAATTGTTTATTATTTTTTAGGAAATTTTTAGCAATGTCGTAATTTTCTTTATTATTTTGGTATTGAGCACAAGACTTAATATATGTTTCAATCAAGAAATTAGTGACAATTATACCGGTAATATTACCTGTAATATCAGCTATATTGTCGTGTAATTGACCGTTTTGCTGTAACCAGAATTTTGTATATTCCTGATATGAATGAGTCATGAGATCAATAAATGGTATTCGTTGCAAATCCTTAATAATTTGCTGTTCATTTATTTGGCAATTCTTGTTACTATTAATATCTAATCCGTATTGCGTTAATATTTGACTTAGTGTTATATAGTCAGTCTTTATTTGATAATAATTTTCTTGTTTGTATAGCTCCATTTAAGATCCTTGTAGTTGTTGAAATTGATTGTTGAGTGGTTGTAATATTTCTGCAGCACGTTGCGTTTTTCTAAAAAAAGTTAGTTCATAACCATCTGATGAATATTTTTCTATTAATTTTTTTGGTATATAAAATATCTTGGCTAGAAGTGCTAAAAAGTTTTTAATGCTTTGTGGTATGCGACTCCAAATACTGCGTGATTTTTGCAATTCTTTGATAGTTTCGTGAAAAATCGGTTCACAGTCTTCTGTGAATTTTTTAATATTAATTGGTGCTAACAATGCATCCTTTTGTGCTTTTTGTAAAGTTTTAATGAATTGTTGTGTTTGTATTGTGGCATTGCGATATTTAGCATCAAAAGTTTTATGCCCAGGAGTACCTTTATTAAGTAAATATTCGATGTTCTTTTGAAATTTTTGAAATTCTTGATTGAATTTGAATAGAGCAATGTTTGATTCTGGTGTTGAATTTAATTTTTCGTTAAATTGTATGTTTGGCGTTATTGCAATTGCTGCTGTTGTATGTAAATTTGGTTGTTTGTCTTTTTCTATCAACAAAGAATGCTCTTCTGGTGACATGATCTTTGCAGTGTTTGTACAATTTGGATTGCTTGTGTTTTGCAGAGACTGGGGATTCTGTGCTGTTTCAGGGGTGCTGACGTTAATTATTTGTGTATTTAAGTTTGGTAGTTGATGTTTTATCAATAAGGAGTCGTCTGTTGTCATGGTATTTGCATGATTATTCTCAAATATTTTTAGATTGCTTGTGTTTTGCAGAGATTGCAGATACTGATCTTCTGTATCGTTGTTGACGTTAATTATGTTTGTATTTAAGTTTTGTTGGTTGCTTGCTATAAATAATGGCTCTTCTTGCGGCATATTATTTGCAATTATTAGAGGTTTTGATTCATATATTACACTTTCATATATATTACCCGGGTTGTTTTGTTGCTTATGAACTATATCTAATAAATCTATATCACATAATAGCTTTAATCTTTGCATTACAACATCAGTAAAACCTTGCGCAATTTCTTTTGTATTATTTTTCTTAAACGCATCAATATTTGTATATATAGCTAATTTATCGCGGATATCACTGTTTTTTAGCAAATCTTGAGGCAATGATTCTAATGTTTCTATAAAAATATTGCTTAGGGTTGCTTGATTTGATTTTTTAGCAAATGCTTGAGCTTTTTGGGCTATAGCTTTTAATAATCCTGGGATCTCTTTATAGAAAGAAATATAATTTTTAGTAAACCATTTCGGGTTAATAACATTTAAAAATCCGTTGTGATATTCTGCAGGATAGAATATGTCTTTATTATTGTTAGGATCGGCATAATTTCTAAAAGCTGCTCCGAAATCTATGCGGGCATATTGATGCATTGCATTTTTTTCAATTATGACTACATTG
>CAXNCW010000128.1:0-3954 GCA_964200955.1 Legionellaceae bacterium | reverse complement strand
CATCAATAAACAATGAAACCACGACGTTAGTATGTTTTTTTAATCTTAGTATTGCAGCACTAATCTGTGATGACGATGTCATTACATTTAAACCGCCTTCTGTAGTTAATTCTTCACGCTTTTCCGGTACTAAACAGACATGCTCCGGTTGAATTTCTTGGGCAAAATCTAACATGGCATTAGTTACGGCCATTTCAAGATTCATACGTGTTTGTAATACTTGTTTAAGTACATGCACATCGCGCGGTTGAATATGGCGTAAATCTTCACGCATGTGCAAAGTGATACCATCAGCGCCCGCCGCTTCAGCGACTATTGCAGCTTGCACAGGATCTGGATAACGTGTACCACGCACTTCACGCAATGTAGCAATATGATCAATATTTACACCCAATAATAATTTATTCATAATTTACACGATCCATTTCGTAATTTAATAACGTCACACATTGCGAAGCAAATAACATTTTTTTACCAAGACTTAAAGTTGTCACACCTTGACGTTTTAATCCCAACAAAGTTTTTTTAGGCATAGCTAAATGATCACTTAAAATAAATACTGGATTTAGATCTACTTTTTGCTTACAAATATCAATACCTTTATTATCTAATACATATAACACATGTGTTTTCAAAAATTGCTGAACTAATTTTTCAAAACCAAAACCCATAATATAAACGCCAGGCTGTAAACATTTTACAGTATCTTTTATTAAATCTTGCGCATTTTTTAATATTGATACAATCAACTCTAAGATTGCTTGCTCATGAAAACCGGCAATTGATAATCCTTCTTGACTAGATAATTTAATTGTCTGCGGGAAATTATGTGAACTATCTAACACAATATACACATCAACATCGTTACGAAAACCATTAGCAACAAAAAAAGCATTCATGATCGCATGAGCAATTACTTCAAAATGAGCTCTATTACCAATACTACATTGAATTTTTGTATAATCAGTCGTTCCTTTACGTGCCCTGATGATAAAAGTGCGCATATTTAAATAACCACTCTGCTAAATCAATTAATTCTTGCTGACACACAGTATGTTCCATAGCCGCATATTCATGCATTGCAACATTAATGTAACCATGATTTTTTAACCATAACCCACTCTGCCTAGTAAAATCTGGCACAACTACTGTATCGGAATTACCTAATGCTAAAAAAAACGGTGTATTCAATGGTAATGTCGCTTGACATTCTTGCATTACAGGCAAATATGCAGATAAAGAAATTATACCACCCAATGCTAAATTTGCATGTAATGCTGTATACAAAGCCATAGCACCACCTTGAGAAAATCCTGCTAAAAAAATCTGTTGTGCACTAAATCCATGAAGCATTTGTTCTTCAACAGCTTGTATAATTTGCTGGTGTGACTCAATGATATCAACTTTATCTTCACGTGCACTTGTGGGATTAAGTTCAATATCATACCACGCACGCATTCGCATATTTGCATTAATTTTAACATTGCGAAAAGGTGCATTCAAAAATACATTATGTACTACTAAACCATTTGAAAAATTTAATTGATCCACCAGGACACGCATGTTTTCTGCACTAGATCCCAGACCGTGCAACCAAATTACACATATTTTTTGCATATTATTATCCATTATGTACTTTTTTATTCATTTTTTTTGCACAACTGTCATATTATGCTTTACTATAACAGTTATGCAAGATATTTATTTACATTTACCGCGAGAACTACAACAATGTCCAGAAAAAAAATTATATAATACAGAAACAAGAGCACCAGCAATAAAAGCATCAATAAAACCAACAAGACCACCCACAACACTACCAATTAAAGATGGCTCATAACCAACGTAAATAGATTTCATTGATGTCACAAATTCAATACCATAGGAAAAATAATGAGCAATAACTCCCATAATAAAGATAGATCCACCCCAAAAACATCCTATTGATAATCCCAAAGCAACCGGACTAATTTTATTACCGCTCATAATGTTACTCCTCAATGAATTATAATATACGAGACATCTAATAAAATTGTAGACCATATTTATAATTAATATTATATTCTACCTACTAATCATATAAATTTCATAATCAAAAGATGCGTTATATTTTCATAATATTAATTGTTATATTATCAAGTTTACAATATAAACTGTGGTTAGGCGAAGGCAGTATATTGGCAGATAAAAAATTAGAAACCAAAATTCAACTACAAACTAACGAAAATCAAAAATTATTAATTTGTAATAAAAAACTTGAAAATGATACCAATGCTTTAAAAAATGGCAACGAATCTTTAGAAGAACAAGCGCGTTACGAACTTGGCATGGTCAGAAATGGAGAAACTTATTATCAATTTATTGAATAATCTGCAACTTCTACAAAAGAATTGTTACAAATTATTTTGTAGAAGTTGCAGATTATTTTTTCACATCATCCCAATCCAAATCACAGTCATAGTCCCATTCATCAATTTCATGACGTAATCTTTTAATTTCTAAACGTTTCTCTAACATTTTTTTTACATGGCGTCTATGTGGTAAATCTTTTACATCTTCATCATATTGATAATCAACATAATCTTGAAGATCTATTACCTTTTTATGTAAAATCATATTAATCTCCATTTTACATAACCACTATATTACGAGTATAGTACATATATTCTTAATAAATTTTAAAATGGTATTTATTTTGCTCATTTGTTATTATTTGATAATATTTGCTATTTCTTGTGGCATAACAATATTTTTATATAAACACAAATCTACTGTTTGTAGGTTGGACATCCCAAATCACCGCAGCGCACATACCTCACCAACTCCTAGAGGCGGTGGTATAGCTGTTGTTGGTAGTTTTTTTATTGGTATAAGTTTATTACTATGGAAACAACAATTATCTCTTGATTTATTTATTTCTATAATAATTGCCACTATAATCGTGGCAATTACAGGTTTAATTGATGATTATTTTAATTGTTCTGCAATCAAAAGGTTAATTTGGCATTGCGTCGCTGCAAGTATATTAAGTTATCAACTATATAGTTACACATTGATACTCAATATATTTTCTATAATATATTTAGTATGGTTACTCAATATATTTAATTTCATGGATGGAATTGATAGTTTAACGGCTATGGAAACCATTACTATTTGTATTAACAGTATGATTTTATATAATATAACTGGTATTAATACACACCAATTATATTTATTACCATTGACATTAAGCGCCTCAGTATGTGGATTTGTAATATTTAATTTGCCACCAGCAAGAATTTTCATGGGTGATATCGGTAGTGGTTTCTTAGGCATTTTAATTGGATTATTTTCACTCTTGGCTGCAAAATATAGTATAAATTTATTTTTTGGCTGGATAACTTTAACCGCAGTATTTATCACTGATACTAGCATCACTTTATTGCGTCGTTGGTTAAATAAAGAAGATATTTTTACTTCGCATAATCAACATGCATATCAACATGCAGCTAGATATTATAAAAAACATTCAAAAGTCACAATAAATATAATTTTAATTAATTTATTGTGGTTATTACCACTAGCTATTATTGAGCAGTTACCACAATTTAACCATTATAAATTTAATTATTTACTATATACCACAATTGCATATCTGCCAATAATTGCTATAACATTGCGTTTTCATGCCGGACAAAAAATTAAAAATCATTATGAATAAATTTAATCAACCACGCCCTAAGATCTTATCAATATTTTCTTTAGTAATGATCAATGTTATTGCGGTAGATAGTCTACGTACTTTACCAATTAGCGCTAAATTAGGTATCTCTTTAATTTCATATTATTTATTAGCAGCAATAGTCTTTTTTATCCCTATTGCTTTTGTAGCAGCAGAATTAGCTACTGCTTATCCAAATAATGGCGGTATTTATGTATGGGTTAGAGAGGCATTTGGTATTCGCACCGGAT
>CAXNCW010000127.1:0-3969 GCA_964200955.1 Legionellaceae bacterium | reverse complement strand
CCAAATCCTAATGAATTACTTAATACGTAATCTATACGCCTATGTTGCGCTATATGTGGCACATAATTTAAATCACAGCCATCATCAGGATTGTCTAAATTGATAGTAGGTGGTGCGACATTATCACGAATTGATAATATAGAAAAAATAGCTTCTACAGCACCAGCTGCTCCTAACAAATGCCCAGTCATTGATTTAGTAGAACTCATAGCTAAATTATAAGCATGATCACCAAACACACGCTTAACAGCAATAGTTTCATTTAAATCGTTCAAATATGTTGAGGTTCCATGCGCATTAATATAATCAACGGTGTTAGGATGAATCTGACCATCATTCAATGCTGCAAGCATAGAACGTGATGCACCGCTAGCATCTTCATCAGGTGCAGTAATGTGATGAGCATCTCCAGACATACCAAACCCAATTAATTCCGCATAAATTTTCGCATTACGCGCTTTAGCATGTTGGTATTCTTCCAAAATAAGAATACCAGCACCCTCACCCATCACAAAACCATCACGATCCTTATCCCAAGGGCGCGAAGCTTTTGTTGGCTCATCATTACGTTTTGATAATGATTTTACAGAAGAAAATCCAGCTAAACATAACGGTGTAGTCGTCATTTCCGCGCCACCACAAATCATAATATCAGCGTCATTATAGGCAATTAAGCGCCCAGCAATACCAATGTTATGCGTACCAGTTGTGCAAGCTGAGACGACGGAGATATTGGGTCCTTTTAATTTATGCCGAATAGAAATTTGACCGGCTACCATATTAATAATTCCCGCTGGAATAAAAAATGGCGAGACTTTTCTCGGACCACCGCTAATTAGTCTGTCTTGATTATGAATAATAGTTTCAATGCCACCAATACCAGCACCAACAGCAACACCAGAACGCAATGACAACATTTCATCCATTTGTAAATGCGCATCCGCCATAGCCTCATCAGCTGCAGCGATACCATATTGTGTAAATTTATCCATTTTACGAGCATCTTTAAGTAATACATATTTTTCAATATCAAAATTCTTAACTTTTGCCCATATTTTTGTGGAATATTCAGTCGTATCAAAATCGATAATTAGTCCAACGCCACTTTTACCTGCTAAAATATTACTCCATGATTCCATTACATTCAAACCTAGAGGGGAAACCATACCCATGCCAGTAATTACAACTCGTCGTTTACTCAATGATACTACTCCAAATTTTAAGCTTCTTCTTTTTTAATACGCATTTCAATATAATTGATTACTTCTTGAATTGTAGTAATGTTTTCAGCTTTTTCATCAGGAATTTCTGTTTCAAATTCTTCTTCCAAAGCCATAACTAATTCAACAGTATCTAAAGAATCTGCGCCTAAATCTTCAACAAAGCGTGCATGATTATTTAATTCTTCCTCTTTCACTCCTAATTGCTCAACAACAATTTTACGTACTCGTGATTCGACTGTAATCATAATTTATTTTCCTTTTTTAAGATTATTATAAATAATACAATGCATAATTTATCTAAGCTAGTTTATTAAATTAAAATAATAACGCAAGCTTAAAATGACTTTTATTAATTCATATACATGCCACCATTGACATTAATAGTTTGCCCAGTAATATACTGTGCGCTATCAGAAGCTAAATATGCGACAATACTAGCAACATCATCGACTGCACCAAAACCTCGCAATGGAATCCGTTTACGCAATTCATCTTTAAACATATCTGGCAATGCTGCCGTCATTTCTGTATCTATAAATCCTGGAGCCACAACATTTACTGTAATATTGCGACTACCAATCTCTTGTGCCAAGGATTTAGTAAAACCAATTACACCAGCTTTAGCTGCAGCATAATTTACTTGACCAGCATTACCACTAGAGCCAACTACTGAGCCAATGTTAATAATTCTTCCCCAACGCTGTCTAAACATCGATTTTATACAAATTTTTGTTAAACGAAAAATCGATGTTAGATTAGTTTCAATAACTTGCAACCACTCTTCATCGTCCATACGCAATAATAAATTATCACGTGTAATACCCGCATTATTCACTAATATATTCGGTATTTTATTAATTTCAGTTAAATATGTAAACAAATTATCTATTTGCTGTTGATCTGTTACATTCAAAACATAACCCATGCCTGATAATTGCTGTTCATCAAATAGTCGACTAATTTTTTCGCAACCATCAGCTGTGGTTGCAGTACCAATCACATAAGCGCCGCTTTTTGCTAAAAATAATGCAATTGCTTGACCAATGCCACGACTAGCTCCGGTAATCAAAGCAATTTTGTTATTTAATGTTTTACTGTTGAATTCACTCATACCTCTTCCTTTATAATGTGTGATTGTGCTTGTATCAAAGATATTTTGTCATTAATTGACAAGACTGATATCGATTTATCGATACGTTTAATTAACCCAGCAAGCACTTTCCCTGGACCACATTCAATAATTAAATCAATATTATAATTTTTAGGAATCATTTGTATGGTTTCCACCCACCGTACAGGGCTATAGAGTTGTTTAGTTAATAATGTTTTAATTTGTGTCGGTGTTTTATACACACTTAAATCGACATTGCTAATTACCGCAGTAACTGGAATCTTAAATGAAATTTGTTCTAAAAATTCCGCGAATACTGCCGAGGCATTATGTAATAACGCACAATGACATGGCACACTCACAGCTATGATTTTTGCTAAATACGCAGCTTGCGCTTCAGCTAAAACCAATGCTCTGACAACCGCTGGTGTATGCCCGGCAATCACAATTTGGCCAATCGCATTAAAATTAGCTGGAGTCACTTCTTGATTATCAACACTGGCTTCAAGACAAATTTTTACAACAACATCATCCGTTAAGCCAACAATCGCAGCCATACTACCAACACCTATGGGAACATGTTCTTGCATGATTTTACCACGCTGACTCACTAAAATTGCAGCATCAGACAATGATAATGCCTGTGCACAAACTAATGCTGCATATTCACCCAAACTATGACCAGCCATAACTTGCGGCATTTTAATGCCATGTTGCCTTAATACTCGAAATACTGCAACATCAGCAGCCAGGACCGCGACTTGTGTATATTCAGTTGTATCTAACAACTCTTGAGGGCCATTTTGTACTAAGTTCCATAAATCATAACCCAAACGATCAGATACTTGAGTAAAAACATCAATAATTTCAGTAAAATTTTCCGCAAGTTCCAACAACATACCAACAGACTGCGAGCCTTGACCAGGGAAAACACATGCTAGATTTAACATTATGTAAAACAATCTCCTATTTTAATATTGCACCAATATAGCACCCCAGGTCATACCACCACCAAAAGACTCTATTAATAATAAATCATTACGTTGCACACGCTGTAATTTAATGGAATGATCTAAAGCTAGAGGTATAGATGCTGCTGAAGTATTACCTTGATTTTCAAGAGTCACAATAACTTGTGACATTGGCAATTTTAATTTTTTTGCGATCGCTTTAATAATACGTATATTAGCTTGATGAGGAATTAACCATGTAATTGCAGATTGTTGAATCCGACATGATTCAAGAATTTCATCAACAACATCACCCATAAGATTGACAGCTAATTTAAATACTTCATTACCACACATTGCAAGAGTCGATGCACAATCATTATTAACTGCTGCATTAGCATAAACCAACAATGATGCACTATCATAATTTGAATGAATTTTACTAGCCAAAATTCCCGGGCGATCACTAGAACTTAATATGATTGCTCCTGCACCATCACCAAACAAGACACAAGTAGATCTATCTTGCCAATCAACAGTCAAAGACATACGCTCACTACCAATGACTAAAATATTTTTTGCAGTACCACTGCCTATATATTGTTTTGCAACATCCATAGCATAAACAAAACCACTACAAGCCGCACTAATATCAAATGCTGGAATTGGTTGCTGAATTTTTAAT
>CAXNCW010000126.1:0-3969 GCA_964200955.1 Legionellaceae bacterium | reverse complement strand
AAATCGTTTCAATGTGGTATCCTTGGTTATTATAATCGCATTAAGTAATTTAGTTGCTAATGTAGTACCTACATGAGGCAGTGTAATTAGATCCTCTAATTTTAAATTATATAAATCAGCTATAGTTGTAACTAATTTAGTATCAACTAAAGTCGCAATAATTGTTCTGCCCAAACCCTCAATATTCATGGCTTTACGTGATGCAAAATGCCAAATTGTACGTTTTAATTGCGCGTGACAAAATAGACCACCAGTACAACGCGCAATTGCTGCATATGATTCATGTATAATTACTGCATCACATACTGGACAATGTGTTGGTAATGTAATTGGTTGAGCATTTACAGGCCGTTGGTTTATAACTACCCCAACTACCGCAGGAATTACATCGCCAGCACGCCTAACAATAACTGTATCGTTAATATGTAAATCTTTACGCTTAATTTCATTCATATTATGTAAAGTCGCATTACTAACGACGACACCGGCAATATGCACCGGCCGTAATCTTGCGACCGGGGTAATGGCCCCGGTTCTACCTACTTGAAAATCCACGGCTAATAACGTTGTCATTTCTTCATGAGCTGGATATTTATGTGCACAAGCAAATCTTGGTGCGCGAGCAACGAATCCAATTTGTTTCTGCAAAAGAATATCATCTAATTTATAAACAACCCCATCAATTTCGTATGGTAAATTATCCCGTTGTAATTGTAACAAATGATAATAACTTAGACATCCAGCAAATCCGCGTAATAATTGATTTTCATTAACAACCATAAATCCTAGTGATTGCAGCCAAGACAGTCGTGCAAAATGATTGATTGGTAAATCATTCTTATCTGTACAATAACCAACATCATACCAATAAGCAGCTAATGGTCTTTTAGCAGTGATTTCTGAATTTAATTGTCTTAAACTACCAGCTGCAGCATTACGTGGGTTCGCAAACATTTTTTCACCTAAAATACATGCTTGTTGATTAAATTGTATAAACTCAGCTTTAGGCATATATACTTCACCACGGACCTCAAAAATATGCGGCAAATGTTTTGATTGAATATATTGGGGAATCGTTTTAATAGTTTTTATATTTGCTGTTACATCTTCACCAAGATTACCATCACCTCGAGTAGCAGCAGAAATTAAAACACCATTTTCATAAATAAGATTTACTGCTAATCCATCAATTTTAGGTTCACAAGTAAATAACAAATCATCGGCTTGAAAGTGTAATTTATCGGCTATACGTTGAATAAAATCGTGTAGTGAATCACTATCAAATACATTATTTAATGATAACATACTTTGTTTATGTGTAATCAAATTAAATCTAGATGATGGCCTGCTTCCTATTGTTTGCGTAGGAGATTCCGCACCTACTTGTGCTAATTCAGTCTCAAGATGTTTTAATTTTTGTAAACATCGATCATATTCAATATCAGGAACTAAAATTTCATCCAATACATAATAGTAATAATTATAATTCTTAATTAATGCCCGCAATGCTCCTAATTCCTCTTGTAATATGTTTTTTACCATTACTATTATCCGTTATTTTTTGATTTTAATATTATTGATAATGCTTTTTTTGCTTCTGGTTGCCCTGCCAGCGCAGCGGTGTTAATCCAATAAAAAGCTTTTTCACGATTTTCAACTATACCCTCACCATAATAATACATATAACCGATGGCATATTGTGCTTCAGGTTGTCCGCATTTTGCTATAGGTTTTAATTTAATAAATGCTTCACGATATTGCTCATTATGAAAATAATTAATTCCGGAATAAAAATTACTATAATTAATACAATTGGACAGTATAAAAACCAATAACAATGGTATTAATTTATAAATTAACCGCATAAACTAAATTATCTCTTTAGGTAATTTTATAGTGTTTAACCTACCATGATTATTGATGACAATACTAGTGCTATGAATAGCCGCAATATTAATTGCAGGCATTAACTCATCACCAACTTTATAAATGATTTGAGTTTTTTGCGAATTATTAATTAACACCTGACTATTTTTATTTGTAGTCGAATATAATATTCCTAAAATTTTAATTTTCAGAAGAGATTGCACTGGTTTAATACTATCTGGCTCTGATATGTAATGATTGAAAAGTTCTGTATGTAATGTTGATTGCCAGTTAATATTATCAATATTATTGTTATTTATAATTACAGGATTAAATTTAACAAATTTAATCAATAATTTATAATTATTGCAAAATGTATTTAAAATTAATCCAATAAATAATATTAATGTGACTATTAATAGGATTCTTGTATTCATTAAAGACATTAACAACATAAAATTATCCTAAAAACAAATATAAGAACTTGATTATGATAGTTTTTAAAAAAATAATCAAATAAATTTAAATTTCTTCAGCAATCCTCCATTGGATTTAATTTTCAAACCTTACAGTGCCAAATAGCTCGAGTTTAAGCCACAAACTAATTTCATTGACTTCAACTATTGAATTTGGGATTTGGATTAGAACTTCAACTGCTGCATATCGACGTTTATTCTTCTCGGACAAACTATCATAAAAATTAATTATTCCTTCTTCGACCGTAACTCCATAAAATCTACTCACAGCTCAACGTCCTATTTTTAATTAAGTTAGCCAATTAGCACAATTGTGGTATTTTAGCTGTTTTCTTGAAAATGGGAAGTTATTTCTGACACGATCCTAAGTTATTTGGTGCGAGATCCATTACAGGATTTTATTGGGAAATATCAATAAGTTCAAAATCTTGTTTGGAAGCCCCGCAATCTGGACAAAACCAATTCTCAGGAATATCATCCCATAATGTTCCTGGTTGAAGACCCTCTTCAGGGCAACCTTGCACCTCATCATAGATAAAGCCACAAATAACACATATATAACGTTTATATTTTTGCATGATAATTTTTACTACTTGTGAGTGAGTTAAAAAATGATAATTTAACTATTATTAGATTAATTGTAAAGTATATCATGTGAAATTTCTTTTTTTAAGTCGCTTTAATGTCATCATGCGTCAATAATTAGGAATGATTTTCTTACACTTAAGTGTGTGAATAAAAGTGCGGTCAACATCATTTCACTAACTCTTTGCCCACCATATAAGGAACGTTTAAAAGTTCGTATTCGTTCCTAAGTTTCTTTCGCTGCTTTGACCACCATATAACTTTATTTATTATTGTTAATTTTGATATTTAGATCGAGATCATCTTGATCATTTTGAACATCAGATTTTTTCTGTTTAGGAAACAATTCATAGACATTACTGTCATTGTTATGTTTATGTTCATTGTTATTGTCGTTATTGTCTAATATTGAAGGTTCTATTATTTCCTGGACAACTGGTGGAGCTATACCCCAAAGAACATTTTTATATGTTGCTTCTTCAAATTTAAATTTTTGTATTTCCGCAAAATCATGTTTAATGAAATCTATTACACTCAGATTGTGCTTAGAGTACTGTGTATGTCGATATACATTACGAGATGGAAATGTGATAGCTAGAATCGGAGTCACAAAAATAGCGTAAAGTATTCCTGGTATAATACCATTGTTGTCGGGAGCATAACGTAATCCGTAAAACATATAGGCTATGATAGCTAAAGGCATCCATACTAAACCTTTTAATACATCCGGAGAACCGTTGCAAGTTTTATCTGTATATTTTTTAATATTTTTATAATCCTCTTTTAATGATAATATCTCATATTTATCTGTTTCTGGATTATGTTGCTTTGCAACTCTTCGAAAAGATTTTTTAGCAACATCTTGTTGAAGCCATGATTTTTTGCCAAATGCTTTTGAGTTATTAATGTCTTGAACAATTGTTTTGTAGTCAGAGAAATCAACTATTTTGTGGAAAACATTATGTATGGCTTGCTTTACATCTTCATTGCCACTTATATTATGATAACAATAATTAAATACGTCCTTTACTAGTTGTTTGCT
>CAXNCW010000125.1:0-3999 GCA_964200955.1 Legionellaceae bacterium | reverse complement strand
CTATATTTATCTAATTGTAATCAATACATGGATTGATTAATGACAATAACTAATCAGCAGGTAAAATTACTTATGAAAAAATTAAAAAATAATACACAATCAGTCTGACTTTACTTGCATGAATGCTCTTAATATTACAATTAACAATCAACCATTTAAACATTTACTGTTTCATTTCAGGATGGGTTTCCTTCTCCCTCTGGGAGCATATCGTTACCCACAAGTTTTAATCGGCGAAACATTAAAGACTTCCCAAGCTAAGGAACTGTAAAGAAATAACTTGAATATTTTCATGTGTCAAAATTACCCAATAAGAAAGCATCAAGCTATATAGATCATGCAAGACAAAATATACAACGCACTGTCGATACCGAAATTGTCAAAGCCTACTGGATGATTGGACGAGATATTGTACTTGGGGGCATTATTTATTATTAATTCGAATTTTATCTGAGTCATCAATCACAAGAACACCATCATCTATGCCGTAATGGGAAATAAGGAAATAGTTGTCAAGTACAACTACATACAACCATAAACAACACCATAAGCACTGACACCTGTGAATCGCATATTTGCGACACGTAAAGTTGCGATACGTAAAGATGCGCGTTATAATATATAAAAATATAAAGGATAATTTAATGCGAAAAAGAGACTACTTTCCACTTGGTGTAGCTATTGGCTCATCTTTTTGTAATCGAACGCATGAAACAAGTTTGCTAATTGATAATATTAAAAATGGTAAGCACACATTATTAATGGCAACCAGAAGATATGGTAAATCCAGTCTTGCTCTACATGCACTCAAGATTAGTAAATGCCCATATGTAGAGATAGATTTTTACATGGCAACAAATGAAAAACTAATAGAGACCTATATCTTAAATAGTGTAGTTGAATTAATAGGTAAGGCTTTGGGTCCTATTGATAAATTGTTAACATCAATAAAAAAATATGTAAAAGATCTAAAGCCAAAATTAGATATTGGAACATCTATTTTTAAATTGGAATTAACTACAAATTTTGAATCTGATCCTGCATCGAATGTAAAAGAGGGCTTATTATTACTAGAAAAACTACTTGAGGAAAAAAATAAGCATGCGGTTTTATTGATGGATGAATTTCAGAATGTCGGCATTATTGCCGCAGGAAAAGGAATTGAGGGCGCGATTCGTCATGTTGCTCAGAAAACAAAATATTTAACCATGATTTTTGCTGGTAGTAACCGCAAACTACTTAAAACAATGTTTGAGGATGAGGCTCGCCCGCTGTATAAGCTCTGCTGGAAAATCGCTGTGAAGCGCATTACCATGGATCATTATCAAAGTCACATTCAAAAAGCGGCCAAATTAACATGGAATCAAAATGTTAATGATGCAGCGTTAACCCAAATAATACTATGTACTGAAAGACACCCATTTTACTTAAATAAATTGTGTGATAGATTATGGACCTATTGTGTAGATAATCCACCTTCAATTAATGATGTAAATCGTGCATGGTTAGAAATTATTGCAGAAGACAAAAGCGATGCAATCAAAGAAATCTCCTTGTTATCATTAGGCCAAAAAGTTGTGCTCAATGAAATTGCCAAAGGCATCAATCAACACCTTACAAGCAAACAAACCATGCTTGAAGTGCAAATGACAAGCAGCTCAATTATCACTGCTATTGATGGCCTTGAAGAAAAAGATATGATTGAGAAGGAAGACGATTGCTATCAACTAATTAATCCGGTTGTACGATTTTATGCTTTAAAAAATAATTGAATCTTAGAAATTGTCAGATCAAGTATGAACTATCACATCATTTATAATCTTAAGATATAATTGCAACACCCCTTGATGTTTACAAAGTATATTATATGCAAGATTAGTATACTCAGTAGCATTCATTTCATTGTTAAATTTCACTAATTTCTCAACTAATTCCATCATGTTTTGCACCTGTATGATCACCTCTGTATCAAAAAATGGTTGACATATTGTGGTAATATTCGCTATATATGGCCCAATAAATACTGATGTACGCATTGCTATCGGTTCCAGAATATTATGACCACCAACAGGTACAAAACTACCACCAACAATAGCATAATTACTTAAAGCATAAAATTGTAATAATTCACCTAAAATATCAATAATCACAACTTCAGCTACTGTCGTTTGTTCCTCCGTAAATAATAATGTTTTAAAACCCAAGCTTTGGGATAAATGATAAACACGCATGAAACGTTCAGGATGACGCGGCGCAATTAATAATAATAAATTAGGAATTTGTTGTTGTAATGTCGATAACACCGACAAGATTTGCTGTTCTTCGTTATTATGAGTGCTGGCAATTAGTAAAATTTTTCTATCTTCACCGAATATTTGTTTACATGCCGCTAATTTTTCTACATCTATGGTCGGTATGATTAAATCAAATTTTAAATTACCAATTATATGCACGCGACTACTTATCGCACCTAATGCTTGAAAACGTTCAGAATCAATTAATGTTTGCGTATAAATACCATCAAAATTATCTAAGATTTCACGCATACAAGATTTAATTTTTAAATATTTTTGCAACGATTCTAAAGATAAACATGCATTAAATAACAATAATTTTACTTGAGATTTTTTAGCATAATACAACAAATTCGGCCATAATTCAGTTTCAAAAATAATACCAATCTGTGGTTGAAACATCTTAAAAAAACGCTTTAATACTATAGGTAATTCATAAGGTAAATAACAATGACAGATACGATTAGAAAAATGTTGTGTCAGTTTTGCTGATCCTGTAGGTGTGGTCGTCGTGATTAATAATTTTTTATTTTGCTCTAATAATTTAGTAATCAATGGCAATGCGGAAATCACTTCACCTAAGGATACTAAATGCAACCAAATTTCTACCGGAGCTACTGTTATCGCATAAATACCAAAACGTTCGCCAATGCGGTGTTTGTATGCCGGTGCTTTAAAACCCTTCCACCATAAACGCAACAATAAATATGGCGTACATAAACAGTAAATTACTGTGTAAACATAACGCATATATCTCATATGGCAGTATTATTATATAATTGTGGATTTAAATTGGGATCATTATACATCTTTAATTGATAATAAACTTTAAAAGTACGTTGATGCTCAATGATCTCTAGCAGCAAATTTTGTAAACATTGCGATAATTGCTGTTTTTGCACTTGTAAAATCAATAATTTATTCTTACAAGAATTAACATGTTCATCACCAGCTCCCAGACGTTCGGTTTGTAACTGCATATGATAAATTTTCAAAGATAAAATTGACAAGCGATCGATTATCATGCCTGGTGTCTCAGAATTCACTGAGCAATCAGCATGAGGGATTAAAACTTGCAATAACCAAGCATCCATAGCTTCGATAAAATTATTGCGGTGCTGATTATAAGTATCAATAGCACGTTTTGCCTTGTACACAAATTCATAACCCATATCGTCACGACGCGCACAATCTTCAGAGTTCCATAATTTAAAATTACATTCATGATTATTAAAAACAATATTTAAAAACTCATCATCCGATACAAATGGTTGCTGTTCTTGCAGCTTAATAATCAACGTATCATGAAAAATATACAGCATATCGGCAAAATTTTTAAAATAATCTCTGTTATTACTATTCATCAATATAATTACTACCCAGATTATTATCAACTACAAAAAATGGATCCGTATTAGTCACACCTTGTACACGAAATTTACGATATTGTAAATATGCATCACGCATAAACGCATATTGATCCAAAGCTTCATTCATTAAGCGTTCACTATCGAATAATTGCGAACGCAAATCTACATAACGTACGGCTAATAAACTATATAGCAATGGCTGATTTTCAATATATGGATATGGAGTCAAAAAAGTATACTCAAACATCATCCCCATCCCATCACGAATAGTACTTGGACCTAAAAATGGTATCACTATATATGGTGAATTTTTATCACCCCATTTCGCAAATGTT
>CAXNCW010000124.1:0-4029 GCA_964200955.1 Legionellaceae bacterium | reverse complement strand
GCCCTATCATAATGCCATCAACAAATTGCATATGTTCTCGAGGCACATCATTAATATTCCCATTAATAACTACTGGTATTTGTGGAAATACCGACTTCATATTATAAACATAATCATAATGTAATTCTGGAATGGTACGATTCTGTTTTGGATTTAATCCATGTAACCAAGCCTTACGCGCATGCACAATAATTTTATCACAACGTGCATCGATTAAATATTTAACAAAATCTAAAAATTCTACATAACTGTCTTGTTTATCAATGCCAATTCTAACTTTTGCAGTTACTGGGATTGTCACTGCTTGTTTCATAGCACTGATGCATTCAGCAACTAATAGCGGATCTCGCATTAAACATGCGCCAAATTTACCAAGCTGGACAGTGGCGCTAGGACAACCTAAATTTAAATTAATTTCTGAAAAACCTAAATCCTCAGCTTGTTTTGCACAACGAGCTAAACCTTCCGGATCGGAACCACCTAATTGCAAAGCTAAAGGTAATTCACAAGGATGATAATATAACGCTTTTTCAATATTATGTTCAATTGCACCAATAGTCTGCATTTCTGTATATAATAACGCATGCGGTAATAACAAACGAATAAGAACACGAAAATACGTATTAGTCCAATCAATCATTGGTGCAATTGCAAGTGACGAAATTAAACTATTCATATAATTAAAGTAATATCAGCATTAATTAAGAAGCGGATGCGAAATAACTTTTACAAATAAGTGAGCTAAACTCGCTATGCTCAAACAGCATCTCTCTTACTTGTAAAAGTTATTTCGCATCCGCTTCTTAAGATTTAGTCGGACAAACATGTTCTGCAGTCACTTTACCATTTAAATCAATAGAACGCAAAATAATAGGAAATTTCCAAAGAGTAAACAAATGTTTTAAAATATCATTGGTATGATTATTTAATGCCAAACGATTATGTTGCATATAATTCAACGTCAATGTACGATCACCATTAATATCTACTGAATATACTTGTATATCCGGCTCAAGATTGCCTAAATTATATTGTTGGGACAAAGTATTACGAATTATTTGATAACCATGTTCATCATGAATAGCACCAATCATTAAATCAGATTGTAAATCATCATCAATAATTTGAAATAACTTTAATTTGCGGATTAATTGCGGTGATAAATATTGTGCAATAAAACTTTCATCTTTAAAATTACGCATTGCTTGATCAAGACCCAACTGCCAATTAGTATTCGCTAAATACGGAAACCATTGTTTATCTTCAATTGATGGTGATTCACATATACGTTTAATATCCTGCATCATATTATAACCTAAAGTGTAAGGATTAACGCCAGTATAATGAGGTGATTCATATCCTGGCTGCATAATGACATTAGTATGTATTTGCAAAATTTCTAGCATAAATTCATCAGTTACTAATTTTTCATCATATAAAGCATTTAATAACGTATAGTGCCAAAAACAGGCCCAACCTTCATTCATCATTTTAGTCTGTTTTTGCGGATAAAAATATTGTGCAATTTTGCGCACAATACGAATTATTTCCCGTTGCCATGGTAATAATAATGGCGCATGCTTCTCTAAGAAATATAAAATATTCTCTTGCGGTTCCACAGGAAATGGTTTGTGTGCATTCTTTAAATTATTCTGGAGATTTTGTGGAATTGTACGCCATAATTCATTGATCTGTGTTTGCAAATAAATTTCACGATTTTGTTGCCGAATTTTTTCCTCATGCATAGATAAAACATTGGGATGCTTATAACGATCCACGCCATAATTCATTAAGGCATGACAAGCGTCAAGAATTTCCTCAACTGCATCAATACCATATAATTCTTCGCATTCATGAATATATTTTTTTGCAAATACCAAATAATCAATAATTGCATCTGCCGCAGTCCACATTCGAAATAAATAATTATTTTTAAAAAATGAATTATGACCGTAACATGCATGCGCTATTACTAATGCCTGCATATTCATTGTATTTTCTTCCATCAAATAAGAAATACACGGATTTGAATTAATAACTAATTCATAAGCCAAACCCATAGTCCCACGTTTATAATTCTTCTCTACTCCAACAAAATGTTTACCAAATGACCAATGATGGTAACCAATTGGCATCCCTACCGATGCATAAGCATCCATCATTTGTTCAGCATTAATAATTTCTATTTGATTAGGATAAGTATCTAGCTTAAAATCACGAGCGATACGCGCAATTTCAGTATCGTATGCTTGAATTAAATCCATTGTCCACTCTGATCCCGTAGATAAAAGCTGACGTTTTTTAACTTTCACATTGACTTCCTTTTGAATAATTCACGGAATACTGAATAAATATCATTCGCACTCTCAATACTTTCCATGGCAAAATTCGCATGATTTTTTTGTACAAGTTTATACACTTCCCATAAACTTTGGTGCTGGCGTGGCATAATTTCTATATAAGCAAAATATTGCACTAAATCTATCAGGCTTTTTTGTAATATTTCCTGACAATATGGAGAATCAGCATTCCAATTATCACCATCTGATGCTTGTGCCACATAAATATTCCATGCGGTTACTGGGTAACGTGTAGTAATAATTGTTTGTAATAATTCTAAAGCACTAGAGACAACCGTACCACCAGTTTCACGTGAATAAAAAAAATCATGTTCATTCACTTCTTTAGCCGATGCATGATGTCGAATAAACACTAATTCTATTGTTGTATAATTTTTTGTCAAAAATAAATACAATAAAATAAAAAATCTTTTGGCAATATCTTTCTTAATGGCATCCATAGATCCAGACACATCCATAATACAAAACATCACCGCCTGCGTTGATGGTAAGGGGATATGTACATGATAATTATAACGTAAATCAATAGTATCTATAAATGGTAAAGACTGGATACGTTTTTGCAAACGCAAAATATTTTCTTGAATTACAGCAATATCTTGAATTGATGCATTGGGATCTGTTTGCAATTTCAGTAATTCGGCTTCAGTTTGATGTAATTTTTTTTTATATGGTGCCATAAGAGCAATACGTCTTGCAGCAGCTTGGCGCATAGACCGGACAATATTAATATTTGTTGGCATACCACTCGTAGTAATACCTGCGCGTATAGTTTTATATAATTGCATATTTGCTAAATCTTTTTGTACTAAATCAGGCAATTCTAAATCTTCAAAATACAACTCAATGAATTCTTCACGCGAAATTTCAAAAATAAACTGATCTTCACCCTCACCACTATCACTAGCTTGCGAGCCATCATCATTAGAATTATTTGCTGATGGCCTTAAGATCCTATCGCCAACAATAAATTTATCATTACCTGGAAAAATTCTTTCAATATGTCCACTATGACTAAAATTAAATACTGGTTCCGCAATATCTTTTGCGGGAATATTAATTTTTTCACCTTTGTCAATATCAGTAATACTACGTTTATTAATAGCATCAGACACTGCGCGCTTGATTTGATTTTTATAACGACGTAAAAACCTCTGTCGATTTACCAGATTCTTCTTAGAATTATTATTACGTCTATCAATAATTTGTGACATAAAATTAAACTTTCCAAGTTAGGAACTGTAAGTAAAAATAACTCATGCATTTTTCATATGTCAAACTCGTTGCACTCAAACACAAGAGATACTCAAATGCACAAGTTATTCTTATTTACTCCCTAAGGGCTATTGCGATTTTCTAACTCGCAAATACCATTCACATAATAAACGCACTTGTTTACGTGTATAACCTTTATCAACCATGCGCGCGATAAACTCTTCATGTTTTTTCTTATCATCGCCAGATGCCTTAGCGTTAAACGAAATTACTGGTAATAAATCTTCAGTATTAGTAAACATTTTATTTTCTATTACGGTTTTTAATTTTTCATAACTATTCCATACTGGGTTTTTTCCATTATTATTCGCACGTGCTCGTAACACAAAATTTACCACTTCATTACGAAAATCTTTAGGATTAGAAATTCCGGCAGGCTTTTCAATTTTTTCTA
>CAXNCW010000123.1:0-4054 GCA_964200955.1 Legionellaceae bacterium | reverse complement strand
TAGTTTTTAATTTTTATTATGTTTTATATTATAAAAAATTAATTCCTGCTGATGGTAAACCGATGATTTTTAAAATTTATAAAAATACATCAGCTGCTGTAGTTGCATATGATTTAGAAAAATTAAAATTATTAAGATCGCCATACAGTCTGTTGTTATTGATGCGTTTTGGTGGGTATGGTAATGTAATTAAAGCAGGCGTTTATCAAATCATACCCGGTGAATCACCGATTAATTTTTTACATAAAATAACTATCGGCGCGGTGTTGGTACAAAAATTCACTATTATTTCTGGTTTCACAATTTGTCAAATAATAGATAATTTACAACACGCAGCTTCCTTATCAAAATCATCTGTATTTCAAGATTTACATCAAATTATTCATAGCAATGATTTGCGTAATGCAGAAGGTTTATTTTTAGCAGATACTTATTATTATAATGCTGACAGTACGGCCATGCAAATTTTATCGAGTGCTAATAAAAATTTATTGAGTTATTTAGATGAGTGTTGGCGGCATCGCGCAGTAAATTTGTCTTACAAAACCGCATATGAATTATTGATTGCTGCTTCAATTATTGAAAAAGAAACCGCTATTGATAATGAACGTCAAATTATTGCTGGCATTATTTTAAAGCGTTTGCAATTAGGTATGCCATTACAAATGGATCCAACAGTGATGTATGCTATTAATCAAAATTGTCTACAAAATCAGAAATTAACTCATGAAAATTTAACTATTAATTCCGCATATAATACGTATCGTTATCGTGGTTTGCCACCAACGCCAATTGCGATGGTAAGTAAAAGCGCATTAAATGCTGCAGCACATCCGCAACAAACTGATTATTTATATTTTTATGCTAAAGGTGATGGTACACATCAATTTTCTAAAACTTATCTGGAACAAAAACGTGCAATTACTAATTTCAAAAAACGGTAAATTTATTGTTGTTGAAGGTTTAGAGGGGGCGGGAAAATCAACTTTAATTGAATTTATTGCAAATTATTTAAAATCTCATGTACTATCAGTTATTACTACACGCGATCCTGGAGGCACAGCAGTTGGGGAGCAGATACGGGGATTAATTAAAAATTCAGTTAATAATGAACCAGTAAATAAATATACTGAGTTATTATTATTATATGCCGCGCGCGTACAATTAATTGATCGTGTTATTAGGCCAGCTTTAGATTCAGGTGCTTGGGTATTGGCGGATAGATTTGAATTATCAACTTATGCTTATCAGGGTGGAGGACGAGGCATTGATCATGCAGTTATTCAACAATTATCAATAATGTTGTTACAAGGTACGCAACCGGATTTGATTTTTTTTCTTGACTTACTTCCCGAGCAAGGATTACAGCGAGTAAAATTACGCGGATTGCAGCAAGATCGTATTGAACAAGAAAGTTTAGAATTTTTTAATAATATTTATCAAGCATATCATCAATTAATAGCAACGATGTCTAATGTTGTGATTGTTGATGCTCAGCAGCCAATTCATGCGATACAACAGTTTATTCTTCCTTATCTTGAGCAATTAATTCATGTTACAACAATTAATTAAAAATTTTCAAAATAACCAATTAACTCACGCTTTGTTGTTTCATGGGGTACCAGATGGCAAACAAATTATTAATGATTTATCATGGTTACTGTTATGTGAACAGTATAATCGTTGTGGTAATTGTCGTCATTGTCAATTAATGCAACTTGATTCTCATCCAGATAGACACGTTATTAAAGCAAAAAAATTTATGGGTGTAATTAAAATTGAACAAGTGCGTGATATTATTGATATCGTTTATACTGCTACTCAATGCAGTTCTGTGCGTATCATCCTGATTGAATTTATAGAATTTATGAATCAATCCGCAAGTAATGCTTTATTAAAATTGCTTGAAGAACCACCACCTAATGTTTATTTTATTATTTATAGCTCAGATCTAAGCATGATAACTGCAACTATTATTAGTCGCTGTCAATTATGGCATTTGCCTATGCTAAAAGCTGTTGTTGATGATCCCCATATAGCAGCTATTGCTGTCGATGTATTGTTAATATTTTTACAAAAAAGTTCTGTATGTGTAATAGCAGCGAAGTGGGTAAAATACGATTTTTATGAATTATTATGTTTGATATATAATCTTAACGCGCAATTAATAACGGAATTATGCATTCATGACTTAAGAAATGCAGTCTTACAGCCATTAATACCTTATGTTTCTCTAGCAAAATTATTTATACAATTAGATATGGTACAAATTTTATTTGATGATATTAAAAATAATGTTCATGTTAATGCGTTGTTAGCAATTGAGAATGTTTTGTTACATTATTATTGAGCTGTATTTTTAAAAGTGGTTATTTTTATAGTATCAGCTTCATTAGTAGCATTTTTTAAACCTAATGCACGATTAGCTTTTGCCAACAAAATTAATGCTTGTTTATTGGCAGGAGCTTGTTGATAATTTTTTAGCATAAAACTTGCGCGCTCAGCCGCTGCAACATACATTTTTCGTTCAAAATAAAAGGTAGCGGCATTTAATTCTCTTTGTGCAAACATGTTACGTAAATAAATCATATGTTGTAATGAGTCTGCTTTATAACGACTATTGGGGAATTTTTCAATTAAGGAAGCAAAATCTGAATATGCTTCAGTTTGTGTACCTGGATCGCGCCATGATTCATCTAAAGGTAAAATTTTTGCAAATGTACCACGAGGTTGTTGAAAATTAGCTAATCCTTTCATGTAATAAGCGTAATCAACATTGTCTGATCGAGGATATAATTGAATGTAGCGATCAGCTTCAGCCGCAGCCGATGGATAATCAGTATTTTGATAATATGCATAAATCATATTCATTTGCGTTTTTTCGGCATAATTACTAAATGGATATAATGATCCCATAGCTTCTAAACGTTTAATGGCGCTTGTATACTGACCTTTTTTAATATAATCATCAGCTTCATTGTATAATTGTTTTTCTGTCAAATTTTGATAAGGATTATCATCATCTTGTTTTTTGGCGCAAGACAATAAACAACTAGTAATTAATATATAAGATAAAAAAAATTTTAATGATTGCATCTTTGTAATTTAAGAAACATTTTATTGTTGCTAATTTTTATCTATTTATTGTTTAATTGCAATCTTTATTTTTTTGTACATGACACAAAAGAATCGTATTTTTCAGAATGCTTGTTAATTTCTAATGCTGAAAATTAAAAGTGCTATAAAAATTATTAAAATTATAGCTAATATACCCATTGTTGTTAAACTCTTCTGAATATTTTCGCGGCTATAAGCATCGGGGCGATTTTTTATTGTGCGATAAATCATCCAAATAATTAGCCCAGATCCTAATAAACCCAAGAGTTGATAGAATGTTTCCATGATTTTCCTTAAAAATTTTATATAATTCTATAAGATTTATGGTAATATATGCAATATTACATTTTTAATGTAATTCATATTTTAGGGAGTTGCTAATATGTTTTATGGTGTCTTAAATTTATCGTTTTGGGGTTATATTGCAGTAATTCTAATTTTAACTCAAATTACTATTGCTGCAGTTACTATTTATTTGCATCGTTGTCAAAGCCATCGCGCACTTACTTTACATCCAATTATTAGTCATATATTTCGTTTTTGGTTGTGGTTAACAACTGGAATGGTTACTGCAGAATGGGTTGCGATTCACCGTAAACATCATGCAAATACAGATGTTGATGGTGATCCACATAGCCCACAATTATTAGGTTTGAAGAAAGTTTTATGGCAAGGAGCGGAATTATATCGTGTTTCTGCTAAACATCGTGACATGATCGACAAATACTCACATGGCACTCCTAATGATTTCATAGAAAAGAATTTATATTCTAAATATCCAGTTTATGGTATTTTTTTGATGATGTTTTTAGATTTAGTTTTTTTAGGTATCCCTGGTATTACAGTTTGGGCTATTCAAATGATGTGGATCCCTTTTCATGCGGCTGGTGTTGTTAATGGGATTGGCCATTATTTTGGTTATCGTAATTTTGAATGC
>CAXNCW010000122.1:0-4055 GCA_964200955.1 Legionellaceae bacterium | reverse complement strand
GAAGGAGCTCGTGATTATTTGGTGCCATCACGTGTACACTCTGGACATTTTTATGCATTACCACAGTCACCACAATTATTTAAGCAATTATTAATTATGTCTGGGTTTGATAAGTATTACCAAATTGCTCGCTGTTTTCGTGATGAAGATTTAAGGTCTGATAGACAGCCAGAGTTCACACAACTTGATGTTGAAATGGCATTTGTGGATGTAGAAAATATTATTTTATTAATTGAAGGTTTATTAAGCGAAATATTTAAACAAATTTTACAAATTGAATTACCATTAGTTATACAACGTCTGACTTATGCTGAAGCTATGCAGAGGTTTGGTAGTGATAAACCTGATTTACGTATTAATTTAGAATTAATAGATATTATAGATGTGGTTAAGGATTGTGATTTTAATGTCTTTAAGCAAGCGGCATTAATGGATTATGGTCGTGTCGTGGCTTTGAAAGTCAAAAATGCTGCCATGATGACTCGTAGTACTTTAGATAATTATACAAATTTTATTGCTAAATATGGCGCTAAGGGTTTAGCTTATATTAAAGTTAATGATTTAACTTTGGGTCTGGATGGATTGCAATCACCAATATTAAAGTTTTTATCACATGATGTTATTCAAACCATATTACAGCGTGTTAATGCGCAAAATGGTGATATAATATTATTCGGTGCTGGCAATACTAAAATAGTGAATGAATCTATGGGCGCCTTACGTGTAAAATTAGGTCGTGATTTTAATTTAGTGATACCAGGTTGGCAGTTAGTATGGATAGTCGATTGGCCGATGTTTGAGATAGATCATAATACTGGAAAATTACAGCCAATGCATCATCCATTTACATCACCACAAAATTTAGAGACGAATTTGGTGCCAGATGAGGGTATGTTAGCTAAAGCTTATGATATTGTGATTAATGGTTATGAAATTGGTGGCGGATCGATTCGGATTCATCAAACAGAATTACAGCAACAGGTGTTTCAAATTTTAGGGATTAATCAATTAGAAGCACAGGAAAAGTTTGGATTTCTTTTAGATGCATTGCAGTATGGCTGCCCACCACATGGTGGTATTGCCTTAGGTATAGATAGATTGGTCATGCTGATAGTTGGTGCAACGTCAATTCGTGATGTTATTGCTTTTCCCAAAACTCAATCAGCATCATGCTTATTAACTGATGCGCCAGCATCGGTTAATGTTAACCAGTTAAATGAATTAAATATTAGTATTAATCAAGATAAGGCTATTGTATAAGCAATGAAAAATAAAATTATAAACTGTGGTGTGATGCTGTTTATGATTGTATTTGCTTCTTTGTGTTATGCTCATACAATAATTGATAATACCAAATTAATTGAGTACCTGACCCAAGAAAAAAATAATCTTAACAATTATGTTAATGATTCTAGAAAACTAAGTAATCCTGAGTCATTGAGAGACTTATTAAATTTAATCAAAAATAATCAGGTTTTATTAGCATTAAATACAGTCCGCGCAATTAGTTTTGAAAATTTTTTATTTAATCAAGAAAAAATTCAAGATGATCTGAATCAAAAACTAAAACAATTACAGCAAGATCCCAATAGAAATACATTATCAATGCAATTGCAGAAAAATATTTCTGCAATTAATTCATTAAGTGACATAAACAAGAAAACTATTGTATTAATTCAAGATAATTTAAATCTTACCGAGCGATATCAAAGAATATTATCAGATAATGCGACGCAATTAGAGGTTTGGCGCTCACAAAGAAATTTGCACGATAAATTAATTGATTTAAATAATCAAGAAAGTATTCTAACGACCTCATTAAATAATTTGTATACTAAAAACCTAGAATTACAGCAAAATATTAATCTGCAATTAGATAAGCAATCTGTTTATGTGTTAACGGCCGAATTATTCTTAAATAATCAAACTATTAATTTAATTCAATATCAAATTATTGAATTACGTACACAGTCGCGTTTAATTAAAGAAAACTTTATTTTATTAAAAAATCCAGATATTCGGACGCTACAAACAATTATTGAATTATATCAAAGTGTCTTAAAACAATTTCTGGATATGGATCAGTCTTTAAATAAAACTATGATTGTTTTACAAAATAAAGCTTTAAGTATTAATAGCACCACGTTAGAGTTGAAATTTAGTTCATTAATCGCAGTTATTAAGCAAAAGATTTTAAATATTAAAAAACAAGAGCAGGTTTTACAAAAAGAATTGGTAGATTATCAAGAAAAATTAAAACAACAATTAGCTGTAAGACAAAGTTTATCAGAATATAGTCTTAATAGTTGGCCTGTAATTTTACAACAATTAAGTGAGTTACCTCATCAATTATATAAATATGTAAAAAATTTAATTTTTAAAATTCAAGATGGTTATCAATGGATGAATCTGTGGTCAGCTATGTTTATGTGGTTACTGTTATTAGTGCTTTATGTATTGGGTTATACGTTTAATGTATTTTTTAAAAAAGTTAACGTAACTAACTCCCAGGCTTCTTTGTCAAGACGTCTATATGATATATCTATCATTGTTTGCATACGTAATTTACTATCTTTGATGTTGTTATGTTCATTATTAATTATTTTTTATTTCAATCATATTCCTGTGATGAATTATCAATTGTTATTACGTTTAATTTTGGTATGGTTAACGTTTCATAGTTTAATTATAATTGCACGTGTAGTTTTATTAGAAACAATTTCCGATACTACTGGCAGTGATGTACATTTATATTATAGAATCAAATGGTTATTGATAGCTGGTTGTTGGAGTACAGCATTAATGGTACTCAGTCATTTATTGCCAACATCTTTGTTATTGCAAGAAATATTTAATCGTATTTTCATGGTATTTTTAGTTGCAGTATCTTTTGTGATTTGGCATAACAGAAAAGTTATTAAGCATTTGTTGTACCCAGTATTGAAAAATAAAAAACGTTATTTTCGCCATGTAGCCATGTTATTAATTTTTTTAATACCATTAACTTTATTTACTACAGCTGTTATTGGACTGCTTGGTTATATTAATCTTGCTTGGACAATGAGTAGTTATCAAATCAAATTATTGTTATTATTGGCATTTTATGTACTATTACGTGGCGTAGTATTTGATATTTTAGATATTTTATCTGAATGGATGATCAACTCATTAAATAATGGTTGGTTATTAACCGAGATTTTTTTAAAACCATTTGATAAAATAGTACGGGCTTTATTATTAGTATTATCTTTATATATTTTATTTCAAATTTTTGATTTAAATTCTGGATCATTGATTGTAGCTAAAGTATTGCATTTTAGTGATTATCGAGTAATTAACTTATCTGGTATACAAATAACGCCACAGAGCATAATTGAATTCGTAATTTTAATGTGTTTTTTCATTTGGATCGCACGTTGGACGCGGGAATTTTGTTATCGCTGGTTGTACAGAGATGCACGTGACGCCGGTATTCGCAATAGTTTATCTGTATTTACTCAATATGCAATTATTTTGATTGGCGGATTGATTAATTTACATGTTTTAGGTTTAGATTTTAGTGGTATGTCAATGGTATTAGGCGGTTTGGCTGTAGGTATGGGCTTTGGATTGCGGGATTTTGCTAGTAATATTATTGGTGGTTTGATGTTGTTAATCGAGCGTCCAGTTCGTGAAGGTGATTTAATTACTATTGATAATTATGAAGGTAGAGTTGCACATATTGGCATTCGATCAATGCGAGTGTGCTCTTGGGATAATATGGAGGTATTAATTCCAAATGCCGAAACATTTAATAAACCATTTACCAATTGGACTCATCAAGATAGCATTGTGCGTACTGTTGTACCAATTAAAGTTAGTCGTGATGATGATCCCTATGTTGTCAAACAATTAATTATTTCTGTATTAGAAACCATTCCTGAGGTGTTATCTGAGCCACCAATACAGGTTATTTTAACTCAAATTGATGAAGCCTTGATCGCTTTTGAAATTAGATATTTTATTAATGTTGATTTGAATACACGTTTCGAAGTGCGTTCAAAAATTTTATTTGC
>CAXNCW010000121.1:0-4061 GCA_964200955.1 Legionellaceae bacterium | reverse complement strand
CAATAAATATGAAGTAATATCTCCATATTTAAATGAACGTAGTCGTAGACTATGGGCTGCTAGTGAAGCAATATCAATTGGTTATGGTGGACGTAAATTATTGCATGAAGTCACAGGATTATCCTGTGTTACAATTACCAAAGGAATGGCTGAAATTCAATCATCAAATAACATTGAAGTATCAAAGGTACGTAAGCAAGGCGGTGGCAGAAAGAAAAATATCAGTCTTGATAAGACTCTTGAAACTGATATTCAGAGCATTGTTGAGTCATCAACGCGAGGAGATCCTGAAATACCGTTATTATGGTGCTCAAAAAGTACAAGAAAAAGAAATGAAAGCTGAGGTTTCGGAGGATATTAGAATAATTTTTAATGCACATAGCAAAGAAGAAGCTGAGCGCTTATTAAAAATAATGGTGACTAAATATGAAGAAACCGCATCTAAATTAAGCAATTGGCTAAAAAATAATATTCCAGAAGTCCTGAGTATTTTGCATTTTAATAAAAATCATCGTATCAAAATTAGAACTTCAAATTTAGCTGAACGTGTTAATCGTGAAGTTAAACGGCGCACTACAGTAGTTAATATATTTTCTTCTGTTTCTGCTTGCGAAAGATTAATTAATGGAATTTTGATTGAAATTGATGAAAAATGGAGTATTGAACAAGTGTGCCGCAGCTAAGCTACATTGAAGATGGCGGTAGACTCGCTGTAATCGGCTTACAGGAGTAGGTTACAAATCATTCTAAGCTGCTGTTGTAAAGAGCAATGGTAGTGAGTGTTAGAGAAAGTCATCATCCCCCTATGTCAGGATAGTTGTCGCCTCTGATCAAAAAAATTAAAGGGGGGCAATAGGAGCTAAAAAGTGAATCACTTATCCACAAATGCTAAAGAACGTATAGTACGAAAAATACTATCTAAGGACAATGATAATACAATAAAAGAAATAGCTAAAATACATAATATTGGTGAATCTACACTGCAAAAATGGTTAAAACGTTATCGTGAACATGGTACAATTAACATAGCAGTTAGTGGGAAATCTAATCGGGTATTTTCTTTAGTTGAGCGATTTAATCATTTAATGGCAACATCATCATTAGATGACACTAAAATTGGTTCATATTGTAGAGAGCATGGGTTATTTAGTTTTCAACTTACACAATGGAAGGAAGAATTTATGTCACAACAGTCAAGTGAAAAGCAACAGGCATATCAATCTGAATTAAAGTCATTGCGCATGGAGAATAAACAATTAAAACAAGATATTAGACGTAAAGATAGCGCTCTTGCAGAAACCACATCATTATTAGTTTTGAAAAAAAAAGCATCATTGATTTGGGGGGGAGCCGAGGACGATTGATAGGCTCTGCTAAACGGAGTCAGGTTATTCAACTAATCGATGATGCATGTAAATCCGACACCCGCAAGCGTAAAGCTTGTGAAATTCTAAATATTTCAGTTCGAACATTAGAGCGCTGGGAAAAAGAGAATGGCACCGAAGATCGACGTAAAATGATAACACGTATACCAGCAAATAAATTAACTAAAGAGCAACGTGAAATGGTAATAACAACCGCTAATAATGTAGTTTATAGAGATTTACCACCATGCAAGATAGTGCCTTTATTGGCTGATCAAGGATGTTATATTGCTTCTGAATCAACATTTTATCGTATTTTACGAGCAAAAGATCAGTTATTACATAGACAAACAAGTCGTCAGGCAAAACATAATCGTCCAGAAGCATATGTAGCAAGTAGCCCTAATCAAGTTTGGACATGGGATATCAATTATTTACCAACGCAAGTTGCCGGTTTGTATTATTATTTGTATATGATAGTTGATATTTATAGTCGAAAAATTGTAGGATTCAGCGTTCATGAACAAGAATTATCTGGACTTGCTGCAGATTTAATAACTCAGGCATGTATAGATGAAAAAGTATCGCCAAATCAAGTAATATTACATTTCGATAATGGCTCGCCAATGAAAGGGGCAACAATGCTTGTTACACTTGAAAAACTTGGTGTAGTACCATTGTTTAGTCGTCCATCAGTCAGTGATGACAGCCCATATTCTGAAGCTTTATTCAGGACAGTCAAGTATCATCCTACATTTCCAATGTTAGATAAATTTGCAAATATTCAAGCATCTAGAGTATGGTGCGAAAAATTCGTTGCTTGGTATAACAATGAACATTTACATAGTGCGTTGAAATTTATTACACCACAACAGCGCCATAATAATGTAGATAAATCAATCATGATAAAAAGGGATGCTGTGTATAAATTAGCAAAGAAACAAAATCCAGAACGTTGGTCTGGTAATACCCGCAATTGGGTGCTTCCAACAACTGTGTTATTGAATCCAAATAGAAAAAATAAAGATCAAGTTATTTGCAATAGTTTAACGGTGCCGTAAATATGACATATAAATTACTTATTAAGTATAAATAGACTAAATTGAATCCATCATGAATTCAATTATGAAGGACCGTGTCAAGTGCGGCTGATAAGCCGGCGTAGCGTACACTTTACACGAAAGAAAAAAAGATAAACTTATTATGGCTGTTGGCACGGCATTTTGTGTCAACAGCCGTGATTACTAGCAGTTGTTTTATTATAAAAAATTATGCATCAAATGATATAATAATATTTATTGAGATCTAATCATATTCGACTCAATAAATTTAAGTTGGAAGCGACAACTTTCTTGACAAACACCGGTATAGAGGCTGCTAAAAGAGCAGGAATGTATGTGATAGGACTACTTACAACACACAACAAGTCCGAACTTCAAAATGCAAATAGAACTGCTGAGGGGTTTGAAGAGTTATTAACCAAGGGAAAACCTATTGCATCACAAATTTAAACCACTGTTTGATAGAATTGCTTCTACGTTGAGAAGAAACCAATGACTGAAATTAATTTGCCAATAAATATAGGGATAATTGGCCCTGGACGCGTTGCAGATAGGCATGCAAGGGCGCTACAACAAATAGATAATGTACAACTTTGGAGCGTAGCTGGGCGAGTTCCTGACGATACAGAGCGTTTTGCCAATAGCTATGGTGCGCAAGCAGAAAAAAACGCGTTTACTGATATTTCGGAGATGCTTTTTGATCCACAGCTTGATGCAGTAATCATAGCCTCCCCTGATAAATTGCATACGGATCATATCTTGCTTGCATTAGCGGCTGATAAATCAGTTTTGGTTGAAAAGCCATTGTGTACCACATTGACCGATGGCCAAAAAATACGTGAGGCATTGCATGGCAGTGCAAAAATGTTTGCTATAGGCTATCACCTTAGGTGGCACAATGGACTTCGGCAAATTGCGTCTACATGTCATACAAAGAATTGGGGACAGCCTAAGCATCTTCGTTTGCATTGGGCCGTCAATTTTCTTAACGATGGGAAGTGGCGTACAAATTCTGAGTATAGTGAATGGTTTTGTTTAACCGTACTTGGGACACATTTAATTGATGTTATGAGATGGCTTATGGTGCCTCTGTGTGGAGAGGTGGTGCACTTGACCAGTATTGTTAATAACAGTTGTTTAAAAACATCATTTGATGAAACAGTGCTGACTTCATTTGAGTTTGAATCGGGAGCTACCGCAGAAATTTTTTGCTCACTGACGTTTGACTCCCCATTCAGGTTAGAATTATATGCTGATAATGCAGTCATTATTGGAGATGAATTAACTGGTGATGCAAGAAGAATTTCAATTAATCATCATCCATTGTCATTTGAAAAAAATAATCCTTACGTTGCCCAGTTAGAAGATTTTTTACTTGCCATTCGACAAAATAGGCCGACAGAGGTGGGTATTGAAGAAGGACTAATGAATATAAAACTTATGCGCACTATCCGAGGAGCATAGTGATGTGATTTTTAATACTATCGTTGAGAGATTTCAGTGCTTCCATTTGTGCGAACCGGCATGGCAAACGTGACCACTTTAACTGGTTTTAAAGTCTGCACTTTGATTGACTGTAGTAGTCTAGAATGTGGTACTTAATTTTCATTGACTGGGGTGGCCTGGCCGGTCATGC
>CAXNCW010000120.1:0-4075 GCA_964200955.1 Legionellaceae bacterium | reverse complement strand
CAACCGACTCAGGAGATGCGGAATGAAAGACTGGCAAAGTCAAACAATACTGATTAATTGCATTGATCAACGGATATTCATCCATTGCAAATCCAAAACGCTTAGCATTATACACTTGTGGAATCAAACAAATATCAGCTAAAGTAATGCTATTACCATAACAAAAATTATTATTGCTAGACATTGTCGCTGACTGTAATTTATGTTCGAACGCATCAAATCCTAATTGCAACCAATGATGATACCAAAGATTAATCTGCGTTTCATCTATTGCAAACTGTTCACGCAAATATTTTAATACTCTTACATTATTTAATGGATGCATATCACATGCTATCAGCATAGCTAAACTACGCACATGAGCACGTACAAAAGGCTCATTGGGTAAGATCGACGGCATTGGAAAGCGCTCTTCCAAATATTCTATAATTGCTAAAGATTGTGTGACAAGATGCTGATTGGTATCTAGAAGCGGCACTAATCCTTGCGGATTTAATTGCCTATAGTCATCAGAATCTTGACCATTATTTAATAAATTTATCGGTACACTTTGATAATTAATATTTTTAATATTTAATACAATCCGAACTCGATAACTAGCCGTTGATCTATAATAGTCATAAAGCCTCATAATTCTAAAAATTATCCTTAGTATTTAATAATTTGTTGATTAATATCACCAAATAATGAGCATCCAGAATCATTAAGCATTTCTATGCGAATCTTATCGCCAAACTGCATGTACTCTGTTACAGCCGCACCATACTCGAGAATTTCTAACATACGTTTCTCCACAATACATGAAGAACCTAAACTGCGATCGCAATTAGATACAGTCCCTGAACCAATGATTGTTCCAGCACTCAACGATCTAGTGTAACTTGCATGTGCTATTAATTGTGCAAAAGAAAACACCATATCTACTCCAGCATTTGGCTGCCCAAATAATTGATCATTAATATAACTACATAATGGTAAGGACACACGTTCATTTTGCCAATTGGCACCAAATTCATCAAGAGTAATTGCAACTGGGGAAAAACTACTAGCGGGTTTTGACTGAAAAAATCCAAATCCTTTCGCTAATTCTGCCGGAATTAAATTTCGCAATGAAACATCATTGACCAACATCATTAATTTAATATGCGCAGCTGCATTTGTGACCGATGTACCCATCGGTACATCATCAGTAATTACAGCTAATTCTGCTTCAAAATCAACTCCAGCATTTATATCAGCAACCGGGATAGAATCATGAGGACCTAAAAAACCATCAGAGCCACCTTGATACATTAAAGGTTCAGTCCAAAAATTTTCCGGCATAGTCACACCACGCGCTTTGCGTACCAACTCAACATGATTAACATAAGCACTGCCATCAGCCCATTGATAAGCTCGAGGTAAAGGAGAGCTCATTAAATGTGGCTCAAAAACAAACCTATTATCAATTGTACCCGCATTTAATACTGCATAAACACTTTGTAACTGCGTTTCAAGAATACTCCAATTATCAATCGCAACTTGCAATGTTGCCGCTATATGTGGAACTTTAACCGCATATTTCAAATTACGATCAACTACACACAATTCCCCATCACGGCTTGTACGCGCTTTTAAACTCGCTAATTTCATCTCAATTTTGTTCCAATAAAGTACCGCGTTTAATTTGATCGCGTTCTATAGCATCAAATAATGCTTGAAAATTACCTTCACCAAAACCATCATTACCGCGACGTTGAATGATTTCAAAAAATACAGGACCAAAAACATTTGCAGTAAAGATCTGCAATAGCAATCCACCTTGCGGATCACTATTACCATCAATAATGATACGCTGTTGTTGTAATAAATCTAATGGCTCACTGTGCCAAGGAATTCGATCATGAATCATCTCGTAATAAGTATCAGGAACCTCTAAGAATTGTAAACCATTATAACGTAATTGACTCACGGCCTTGTAAATATCTTGAGCACTTAAAGCAATATGCTGGATCCCTTCACCATGAAACTCATGTAAAAATTCTTCAATTTGTGAATGTTCATCTTTAGATTCATTTAATGGAATTTTAATTTTATTACAAGGGCTTGACAACGCACGACTAACAAGACCAGTAAACCGCCCTTGAATATCAAAATAACGTATTTCACGAAAATTAAAAATTTGTTGATAAAAATCAGCCCATTTATCCAAATTACCACGATAAACATTATGCGTCAGATGATCAATAGTTAACAAATCATGATGAATTGATGATTCTTGAGAATTATCGATATATTGCCATTGCTTTGCAAACGGCTGCGCATTTTTATCAACAAAATAAATAACACTACCACCAATTGCTTGAATAGCAAGCAATCCATGATTAGCATGTTGGCAATCACTAAAAGGCTCAGCTCCATGAGTAATGGCATAATTATAAGCAAGGGCTGCATCATTAACATAAAAACCCATCGCACAAACGCCATCACCATGTATTTGACTATGTTGCTGCGCTTGGCATAAATTGGCAGAATTTATTATAAAAATAATATCTCCCTGCCGATACATAACAATATCTTGCTGAGCGTGATTGGCTACAATCACAAAACCCATTTGTACAAATAAATTGTGAAATATACCTTGATTCATTCCAGAAAATTCTAAAAATGCAAAACCATTTAATCCACATGGATTGAGATTATGATCCATAATTTAAACGCTCCTAATCCTTGAAAAACACAAAGAGGAAATAAAACCTGAAAAAATTCTAACATAATTTCCACAAAAGCTAAAACAACTTATTTAGTTTCTTTTGTTATTATCTATATGATCTTCGCTACCAATAGTGTTCTGCAATCGCTTAACTTGATGATGGAAATAAAAAGGGTGTTGACTGGAAAAATAAGGAGATAAGCAAAAAAGCGCTAACAGTTTATTAATACATATTTTAAATCCATAAGATACATAAGCACAACCAACAGCCAATTTAGAGCGCTGCTGATGCTGGCTCAAAATTAATTGCAATTCTGCCTTACAATCATCAAGATTAAAATTCTTAGACACAAGAAACGATAGTTTCATCTTTTTGAAAAAAACGAGTTCATTATAATTTAAAGTTTCTTCATTCACATTGTTTATAATATTTTGCAATTCACCGAGATACATGGGACTAAGATCAACGCATGGCAAATTTTTTGCCAGCTCTAAAAGCACAATATGTTCCATATTATCATCTTTAAGATCTGTAATAATTTTTACAATAGCAGATTTAAAATAACCAACAGTATGTAAAAATTCACTTATAGGAAATTGACACTTAAAACGCATAATATCATTAATTAATATTAAATAATTTTTACATTGTTCAGAATCAGAAAGATATATAACAGCTTGTTCTACACTATGAATTGCAACTAATGCATGCTTAAGATTTGCATGATGCTGATTAGCCTTAATTTTATCTTCACTATTAAAACCCCATGAATTCATAATTACATCACATAACGCTTATTATATACTATCATTATCTACCTAAATTCAACAATTATCAATCTAAAATAATTGCACTAACTTCACAAATGCAATATCCATAGGCACCGATCTCCATAAACTTAACACTAAACCACCACCACCAGATCCAGTTGGTTTAACTGCCAGAGCGCCGTAATCATATAAATCAGCCATATGCTGATCCAAAGCAGTACTCAATAATCCCCATTGTTGAAAACAATCAGCAGCTAAACGCATCGCAGTACTTAATAAATCTATTTTTGTTGCATCTTGTAAAGCTGCGCGTGCCTGCAACACTGCAGTAGACATAGATTCATCAATAGATTGTCCATGATCTGTATGCTCTGACCAAATTTGCTTAACTTTATCAATACAGGCAGCTGTCATAGCAGTTTGCCCACAATCAGAAATATACCATAGAGGTTGCCAGTTTTGCTCAATAGCTTCTGATTCACCTCGTTGAAAATATAAACCATTATCAGCTGCCACCCCGGCAATATCCAAGCCACTACTTTTACCATGAAAAAAATTTTCTAATTGCCGAGCAAACATTGTAATATCATCTATTGCAATTAAATTTTGATA
>CAXNCW010000119.1:0-4144 GCA_964200955.1 Legionellaceae bacterium | reverse complement strand
CATCTTAGTCTCATAATCCAAGAATTACGAATAAATAATATACCATTTCAAGGTATAGAAATTGATAAGTTATCTAATCTTGCGCATGTACGTGATATGTTATCATTAACTACCGCCCTATTATACCCAGCCAATCGGTTAGCATGGTTGGCTTGGTTACGTAGTCCTTGGTGTGGAGTATCTTTAGATGATTTATATATTATTGCCAATTTTAATAAAAACTTATCCATTCCTCATGCATTATATAAATTAGATCAATGGGTAGATAATCTCAGTGACGAAGGCCAACAAAGAATTAAATTTATTGCACCAATTATGCAAACCGCTTTAGAAGAACGTCATCAATCACCGTTAATTGAATGGATTATGTTTATTGCCGAACAGTTACATGCAAAAGATATATTGAATAATGCACAACATGATGATTTAGAACAATTATGGCAGTTAATTGCCATGCATGTGAAAAATAATCATATAACTAATATAAATAATTTCCTTCGTGAATTTGAACAATTATATTCTAAAACGTCAATGAACTCACGGTTACAAATTATGACTATTCATAAATCTAAAGGTTTGGAATTCGATACTGTAATTTTACCTTCTTTAAGTGCGTCTTCAAAAAACAATGATAAAAGCTTATTAAGATGGTTAAAAATACCTAAAACTACTACATCAGTTACAGATTATCAAGCAATTGGTTCAACATATAATTTCTTAATTTCTCCTATTAAAGGGATACAAGAGCATAAATCATTATTATATAATTATATAGAACAACTTGATTTTGAAAAATTTGATTATGAATTACAACGTTTATTATATGTTGCTGTGACACGTGCAAAAAAACGTTTATATTTGTTAGATTATAAAGCTGATCAATCTAAAAAAACTTTACGTGGATTATTAAAACATCAAACTTTTATACAAGATGAAAATCAACAGCCAATTAATTTGCAACAAAATCAATTACCATTATTATATAAACTCCCTATTGAATACTATATGTATAGTAATTTTCCTATAAAAAAAGTAAATAATATTATAAAATTTCCTGATAGTTTTAATGATACAAGGCAAATTGGTATTATTACTCATGAAATATTACAATATATTTGTACATATCATCTAACTAATTTTATTAATTTACCTTGGTATCAAGTCCAACAACAATTACAAAATTATGGTTATAATCAAATATATACCAATGTTATTCAACAAAATATTCAACAACAAATGAATAATTTCTTAAATGACCCTATAGGCCAATGGATCGCTCAACAGCATTCATATGAAAAAAATGAATATGAAATTATGGAACAACACAGTAATCAAGTAAAAACTTATATCATTGATAGAACATTCATTCATAATAATTGCTGTTGGGTAATTGATTTTAAAACTGGTATTGAAGATTACAATCAGTATCTTCAACAAATCAAGCATTACGCTTTTTTATTAAGCGAATTACAATCTTTGCCTGTATATTGGGGACTTTATTATTTAAAAAACAATCAGTTTATATACAGCTTGTCAGTGTGATCTGTTAGTATATTAATATTATATATTATGATGTATTTAGATTTACATTTTTAAATATTATGTTTAATATACACGTTATTATTTATTTTGGGAATATTATGCAAGCATGTTTTTTTAAAAACGAATTATCTAATGTACGTACCCTGTTATTAGACCTTCTTATTAAAAACGTCTATGTTGACAAATATATAGCATATCCCAAAAATAACAATATTAAAACCTTGCCTTTACCTAAAGAATATAATGCATCAGAACTTACTGAAGAACATATATACATGGTGGATGAATTAGCGGACTCAATCAGAAACAATGAATTTCACAAACTACTTATTCTGTCATGTACGCATGCCAAATATCAAGAAATAACACAATTTTTATGTGAAAATACGCAATCATTAAATATTGATATTTATACAAAAGAGCCCTACTACAATCAATACGCGTTAAGAGTCGCTTTAAAATATAATAATATACTTGCTGCTATTTCTATATTATCAGTAGAAACATCATGTTATAAAGGAATTCTGTCTGTTCTTGAAGATCAAAATTTATACAATCAAGTAGAGTCATTATATCAAGATGGTCTTCAAGCAATTTACGATACAATAATTGATTTTTTTAAAAATGAATCAAAACAAGAAAAGGATGTAATTATAAAAATTACTCAAGATAATCCGTTAATAATACAAAATAAATATAATGAGCTTCAGAAAACATTAATGATTAATGGTTTTGATGGTTATTCTAATAATCTTCTAGAGTTAGAAACTTGGCATATTTTTTTACAAAAAAATTATATTGAATCTCTTGATTTCGCTAAAGTTTTTAACGAAGTGTATATGAAGATAGCATTTACGTGTACATGTTTTGAAAATTTATATCAGCTCTCCAAGAGGCAATCTTTTGTGAATCTAGACAATATATTAACTTCACAGATGATTGAGAGTATAAAAAAATATAAAACGAGCATAATTGTAGTAAATAACCGAATACAAAAGCTGTTAAACATATATCTCAATTTCATGCAAAATACACTAAGATCTCTTGCTAGTTACCAAAAACTAAAAGAAGAATACGAAGAAAAAGATTTAATTCTTAATATAAAACATGATACAACGCAAAAAGATAGTTCACAATCTTTACAAAACACAAAAGAGATACAGCCCTCTATTACTACACACATAGAAAAACCAGTTAAAATATCACAAAATATCACTGCAAAAAATTCACAACAGAAACCAACTGATGAAACATCAAATATTAAAAAATTGCAAAAAAGCATAGAGATACTAACTGATTTACTAAACAAGAAAGGGAAAGCCGATCCCATGGCTTTCCGTACAGCATTAAAATTAGCACGAGAAGGTAATTGCTATATTCAAGAAACCACACAAAATCACCAATCATTTAAAATCAAAATCAATCAAAAAACATTAACATCTTATCATCAGCCTCATAATGGTAAAGGAATGGATCAGAACGTACTTGAAGAAGTTAAAGCCGTTATTAGCGATCAATTAGAAATAAATAGTCAATTACAACAATCTGCAAATAATAAAAATACGGTTTTTTTTAATCAAACAAATAATGGCTATAATAATATCGAAAAATCTGAATCAGGAACAATCAATGCAAATATTAATAATGGATCTTACAAAAAATAACTTGAATCTTTTCATGCGTCAAATTCACTCATTACGTAATTGCGGAAATAATATAACTTCTCGAATCGATGCCGCATTGGTAAACAGCATGATTAATCTATCAATACCAATGCCTTCACCAGCTGTTGGTGGCATACCGTATTCTAATGCTTCTATATAGTCACTATCGTAATGCATAGCCTCATGATCACCGGCATCTTTTGCTGATAATTGTTGCATAAATCTTGCAGCTTGATCTTCAGAATCATTTAATTCTGAAAATCCATTGGCAATTTCACGACCAGCAATAAATAATTCAAAACGATCGGTAATAGTTGGATCATTATCCGAACGCCGTGCTAACGGTGACACAATCGCTGGATAACCAGTAATAAATGTTGGCTGCACTAATAATGATTCTATTAATTCTTCAAATAGAATCATTTGTAATTTTTCTATTGTATCCTGTTCATGATACTGTAAATTATAATTTTGCAATATTTTCTTGCACTCGATTAAAGAATTTAACGATTCTAAAGTAATATCTTGTAAATAATAAATAATTGCTTCTTTAACCGACATACGTAAAAATGGTTTATCAAAATCTAATATATAATTTTGATATTCTATTTGCCGATTAGATAAAACCTGATCACATAAATAGTGAAATAATTTTTCAGTAAAATTCATTAAGTGTTGATAATCAGCATATGCTTGATAAAATTCCAACATAGTAAATTCCGGATTATGTCGTGTAGATAAACCTTCATTACGAAAATTACGATTAATCTCATATACACGTTCAAACCCACCAACAATTAAACGCTTTAAATATAATTCCGGAGCAATGCGCAGATACATGGTTTGATCTAATGTATTATGATGTGTTACAAATGGACGAGCTATTGCTCCTCCTGGAATAGGATGCATCATTGGTGTTTCTACTTCACAAAACTGTT
>CAXNCW010000118.1:0-4165 GCA_964200955.1 Legionellaceae bacterium | reverse complement strand
GATTTGAGGTTGAAGGTAATTATGATTTTAGCAAGGGAAAGGGCGTCAACGTAAACTGGTATCATCTAAATAAGAGTACAAATCTCAGAATTGACGGCACATTGGTTTATCCTCTTGGATATACTTTTACGAATGTATCAGGCCCGCATGATACCACTTGGGATGCAGTAAATTTTGAATTAGGCCAGCAAATTAATCTGGGCACCGATCTTAATCTGCGTCTGCATGGTGGTGCTGAGTATGTTTCTTTAAGTAACAGAGTTAATTGGACTGCTGAAGGAACCACCGCTACTCAATATGTTGTTACAGATCGGCAACAAGCCTATATTGCCGGTGGCCCTCGTTTTGGAGCTGATTTGTTTTATGATTTTAACGATAAATTCTCAATTTATGGCAAAAGTGCCATTGGTGTTTATGCCGGAACGTCAAAAATGACCAGATATTTAGTATTGGGAAATGGAGCTAGTTCTTATACAACCGCTTCTTCAATGCTAGTTACTCCTGAAATCGAAGGTAAATTAGGTGCTCAATATCAATATCCTATGCAAAAAAGTACTATTGATTTTGATGCCGGATGGATGATGATTACTTATAGGGGCGCTTTATTCTTTACTAATAATATAGGAGCTCTGGATAATCACGATATGTCATTCCAAGGTCCTTACTTTGGTGTGCGTTGGGTAGGATAATTCTTCCAATTGACCTATAATAAACCCTCATCCCCAACCCTTATTATATGGACTCGACCGTATTGTAAAGAGTCCGATACGCAATTTTTAGTGTTGCTTCTGGGCTATTGACTTGTGCATAACCGCGCCTCTGCAAGATCGTGCCAATCCCTCATAACTCTAATTGTCGCTATACATAGATGATATATTACTGCAGATTCCTGGTGAATTAGCACCTTAAAGCATGTTATTTATAATAATTGCTTATAAAAACGACTTATTTTAATAAATCATTATGGAAATTAATTACTGCAATAATTAATTAAAATCCATGTGGTCATGTGAGGACTGGTAGGATCTCCCACGTTTACATCTTCACTTTCCCTACATGCCGTGCTCTCCGACCCCGAGAGTGATAAATGCCACTGCCGATTAACGCTGCATCTATTGTTGCTTTCTGGAATTCCGAACCCATCAGCCACTCTTCAGTACCTTTAACGGAGCTCAATCACTTCGACCTCGCGGTCTACGGCCTGTAGTTTTCTTTGCCTACGCTTAACCCGCTACGTTACCGCATCAAGCCCAAGGCTAAGTACGAAATACGCTCGGTCACGTTTTTCCGGCAGCACTTTCAGCTGCTAGCGGAGGTGCACTTTCGTGGCGCACCGGAATGTAGGATATAGATACGGTTCAGCAATACTTACAATGTCATAATATATGGAAAAAATCCGCTAAATTTTTAACACAAGATTTAAATACTAATATTAAATTGAGTGTTTTTGATAAACCTTAGGGCATGTTGACAATCGCTTTCACCACTGCATTGCCTCAAATAAAAGTATGTAGCACTATTATTTTTGTATCATTTTTGAATGATCAATAATATATTTAAAGAACTTTTTAACAAAATCTTTTGGTAAATTATACTGAATCGCTAGCTTGTCATATAGTATAAACAATTTTTGCTCTCTTACAGGATCCACAACATTAAGCCCTAACTCTAATTTCAAGTCACCAATTTTTTTTGATAATTCTTGTCTTTTAGCTAATGCCTCAATCATCACTAAATCTATTTGTTCTATTTCTTGTCTCAATTGCTCAAGAACATTCATGCAGCATTCTCTTTCAATTATACTATTTTTTAACCACAATAAAAGCGGTTAAATTATTAGTACTATCTTGTATATTTTGAGCCATAATTTCCAAACCATATAATTCTGCACAACGCTCTGATGCAATCACAGCATTACATGCAGCTAACGTTCCAGCGGCTAAATCTCGCGCAGCTTTAGCAGTATTACACCACTCAATCAGCGCAATATCTTGAAATTCTTTACGTAAATAATCTTTGCATTGCGCAAAGCTTTGAGCATGAGATACAATATTAGTAATTTGATGAGCTAACGTACCTGGTATCACCAAGAGCGATTGATATACATGTAGCCAAATTTCATCTATGGGCGTAAATAGATGCTTGCCCATTGCCTGCAATGCTGGTTGCACCAAGCCTCCTTGCAAATTCACAACCGGTAAAATCCCCAAATCAATTTCTTGTTTTTCAATAGCACTCAACACTCCGTCCATATCAAGTAAATACATAAAAGATATTGCAACAGAATCTTGTTTGGTATATAATAACGCAGCTTCTTCAGAAAATGATCCAACATCACCAGGAATACCAAATTTTATTGCCATTATTATCTCACTGGTTTTTGTGCACTCATGCGTAAATAATGATCCATAATAACTAAAGCTGACATGGCATCCACAATAGGAACAGCTCTTGGTAATACGCAGGGATCGTGCCTACCTGCAACCTTAAGTGCAATCGGTTGCTTTTTTACAGTAACTGTTTGTTGTTCTTTACTAATTGTAGCCACAGGCTTAAATGCCACTCTAAAATAAATTTCTTCACCTGTAGAAATACCGCCCAAGGTCCCGCCTGCATTATTAGTCTGCATTTTAATTTTATCATCAACAATAATAAACGGATCATTATGTTGACTACCACGCATAGACACCCCAGAAAATCCAGTACCAATTTCAAAACCTTTAACCGCATTAATGCTTAACATTGCTTTGCCTAAATCAGCTGAAAGCTTATCAAATACTGGTTCACCTAAACCTACTGGTACGTGGCGAATTATACCTTTAATCACACCACCAATAGAATCATTGTCGGTTCTTACTGATTCAATTAATTGAATCATCAACTCAGCTATGTCTTGATCAGGACAACGAATTATATTGGCTTCAATTGCTTCTAAAGTGACTTTACTATGATCAATATCAGTACGTATAGTACCTACTTGTTCAACAAAACTTAAAATTTCAATATTTAAATACTGTTTTAAATATTTTTTAGCAATGGCGCCAGCAGCAACTCGTGCCAATGTTTCACGTGCGCTAGCTCTACCACTACCACGAAAGTCTCGTATCCCGTATTTCAGCAGATAAGTAAAATCAGCATGTGATGGCCGATAAACATTTTTTAACTCTTCATAATCTTCAGAACGCGCATCAGAATTATAAGCTAATAAAAGAATCGGCATTCCCGTGGTTTTACCCTCAAAAACTCCAGATAAAATATGAATTATATCCTCTTCTTTACGTGGTGTAGTAATACTACTTTGACCAGGTTTTCTACGATCTAGCTCATCTTGGATCTCAATTGCCGTAATCTCTAAACCTGGTGGGCAACCATCGATAATCACACCAAGAGCACCACCATGTGATTCCCCACAAGTAGTAATTCTAAATAATTCTCCAAAACTATTACCAGCCATGACTCAATCCTTAATAGAGAACAGATGCATAAAAGCTTGCTTAACCAAATTATCTTCAATATTATGCGCAAATTGATCATTTATATCATGCACACTACCTAAACCATTTAACAAAACATAACGCACACCACCAGCACGCTGTTTTTTATCTAATTTTGTGATTTGAATCACTGCATCCACATCAAATTCTTCTAGAGATTTTGCAAAAATATTTAAACGCTGCAATAAAACTTGAATAAATTGATATTGATAATCCGCAAGTAAACCCATTAATTGCGCAATCTTAGCCTCTACCAAAATCCCTAAAGCGACAGCATAACCATGTAATAAACGATAATCACTCAATATTTCCAATGCATGACCAATTGTATGCCCAAAATTTAATATCAATCGCTTATTACTTTCTCTTTCATCATTTTGCACTATATTGACTTTAAGCTGTACCGCTTTACACACAATAGTGTTCACTACGATTGGGTCAAGATACAACATACAGTCTAAATTTTTATCTAATTCATATAGGCTTGCGGCATCACTAGTCAAAAATATTTTAATAGCCTCAATTAAACCATTAATAAGTTGTGTTTTCGGTAACGTGCGCAAACAGTCAAGATCCGTAAGCACAGCTTGTGGTTGCCAGAAAGCGCCAATCAGATTTTTACCATAAGGAGTATCAATCCCCGTCTTACCACCGACCGAACTATCCAACAT
>CAXNCW010000117.1:0-4186 GCA_964200955.1 Legionellaceae bacterium | reverse complement strand
TGCAACTATTAAAAATTCTTTATCAGAACCGATATTATTAATCGTTAAATTTAATTGTTTAATTTTATTTTGTTTACAAATTAACGGTGCCACACAAAAATTTGCTGTTGGCACTTGTATGACTAAATCACCTTTATTAAAATGTATATATGTTTGTATGTCGCGTGTTAGTGGCCAACCAGGAGCAAAAAATAAGCTCATATTATCTACATAGACATCGACAATAAATTTTTCTAAATCCTTCTGTTTACCAAAAGGTAAATCATCTAGCTTACCACGAATGTCTGCGTTAATAATCATTTTCTGAATAGATTTAATATTTGTATTTAACCATGTATAAAACTTAGGTTTCACCGAATGCAATGGTAAATACTTTAGCCATTTTTCAGCATGCATAATTGAACCTTGAGCTGATAACATTATTGTTTGTGCTTGCGCATCTAATTGCGAATCAGTTAATGTATAATTAACATTTAGTGATAAATCCGGACTCCTGAACACCAATCTCCCAAAATTTGGTTGCCATTGAATGGCTCCTGATAAATTTGCAACCGCAGGAAATTTTCCTACTGCTTGCCAATTAAGTTGGTGTATTTTTGCCAATACAGATTTAATCTTATGATTTTCTATTTCTAATTGCAAATTTTTTATAATGCCTTGCACATTGTATTCGGCAATACTTTCAATTAAATTAGGCCAAGTGGACTGTAATAATGTACTTAACTCTCTTAAGGAATCTAAAAGCAAATATTTACAATAAATTTGCCATGTATCTTGATTCTTAATGATTTTAATTTGATTAGTGGGCCAAAGAATATTATTAATTTTACATTGCATTTGATCACTGGTTAATTGCCAACCATGAATAGTTTTTTCCCATAAAAAATTGCCTGATAATGTATTAAAATTAAATTTTTTATGAGAAAACTTGAATTGCATAGCAACTGTTGCAATGTTAGATTGCACTCTTTTAATCATGTTATTTTCTATAAATAACCAAACCTCACCATTCATTAATCCTTTAATCACTAATTTCTGCAGCAACGGTTGATAATTAAATAATGCTTGCCATTTGCTGACGTTAAAATTTTTTACGGATAAATATATTTCACCATTAATATTTGATGTGAATGGCGCCTGAAGATTTGCCATCATTTGTATTGACGTAGCCCTATCTTGTTTCATATTTAAATTAATCGCATAAACATGACCTCGATGTGAAATTGTAAAATTTGTAATTTTAAGCTCTAAATGTTTAGAATTTTGTGGATGCAGATCAATACGAATATTTTTACAAATAATCTTATATTGCATACTCAGTAAATTTGATAATTCTATATTTGATGATGGTATAAATCCTTGAATGTGCCATTGATTATTAACTTGTTGCACAATAATATGTGTGGAATTAATATAGAATAATTTTGGTTGTATACGCAAATGCACCAATGAACTAATCATATTGATACCAATAATTACTTGTTGAATTTTTAATGGTTTTTTATTAGTATTATAAACTTTAATATTATGAAATTTTAATACTGGCTCAAACCAATACCATCCAGCATGCATTTCCTGGATATTAATGCGATATCCAGAAATTTTTTGAATATATTGCTCTATAGAAAATTTATATTGTGTTAATAGTGGCGTCATTGCCCTAACTAAACTAGTTAATACAGCAATAACAATAATTAATATTACACCAAAAATTTTTATTTTTTTGAAAATATTATTCAGAAAAATACCTTATTTTTTAATATTAAATAATAATTGTCCGATGACATTCTCTAGTATAATAGCTTCTTGAGTTTTAGCAATTATATCACCATCACGCAAGTATGGGTGTTTAACATCATCATCAAACCCAGGCACAATACTAATATAATTTGATCCTAATAAACCTTGTGTTAAAATTCTTGCAGATATATCTGTGTAAGGAATTTTATTATTATGTAACCTCATGGTAACTTTTGCATTGAGATTATTTGTTTGTAAAGTAATATCTGTAACTTCACCAATTTTCACACCTGCGACAGTTACCGGAGCCCGACTTTTTAAACCACCAATATTAACAAATTCCGCAGTTATATAATAACCTTTATCAGAAGACATTGTTGTTGTCAAGCCACTAACCTTAATAGCCATAATAATTAAGGCTATTAAACCAAGTAACATGAATATACCGACACTAATATCAATATAACGTGGTTTTATCATGATTTACCAACCCCCAATCATTGTAGCGGTTAATAAGAAATCTAAAACTAATACTGCAAGGGATGCGTATACCACTGTACAAGTTGTAGCTCGACTAATACCTTCCGCTGTTGGAATACAAGAAAAGCCTTCATATAGTGCTATCCATGTAATAACTATTGCAAATACAAAACTTTTAATAATACTAGTAACAATATCTAAACGAAAATTAACTGCTTTTTGCATATTAGACCAAAAAGCACCATTATCTACTCCCAACCAATTAACCCCAATCAAATGGCCACCATAAATAGCAACAACAGAAAAAATTAATGCTAAAAACGGTAAACTAATTAATCCAGAAATAAAGCGTGGATAAATAATTCTACCTAATGGATCAACGCCCATCATATCCATACTAGCTAATTGTTCAGTAGCTTTCATTAAACCAATTTCTGCTGTTAATGCAGATCCAGCACGACCAGCAAATAGTAAAGCACTAATTACTGGACCCAATTCACGAACAATACTTAATGCCAATAATTGCCCTAATTGACTACTAGCACCAAATTTTTCTAAAGAATTATATCCTTGTAATCCAACTACCATACCAATAAATAATGCTGATATTACAATAATTAAACACGATAATACACCATTCCAATACAATTGTATTTTTAATTCTGGCCACAGCTTCATTAATTGTGGCCGTCGATAAAAAATTTTTATTAAAAATATTCCAAAATTACCAAAGATTTTGAATTGATTTAATAACCATGCACCAATATTTGCAAAAAAATTATTTAAATATGCCATGCTAAGCCTGTTCTTTACTTAAATCAAATTCTTCAATATATGGTCGTGCTGGGTAATGAAATGGCACAATACCATCGGCTTCGCCATGCATGAATTGTTTTATTTGTGGTGAAGTTGATTGTTGTAGTGATAATGGTGTGCCTTGCCCAATAATATGACCACCAGAAATTAAATAAACATAATCAGCTATAGCACAAGTTTCAGTAACATCATGTGAAACAATAATAGTAGTTGTATGCAATAATTCATTAAGACGTTTAATTAAACGCACTAACACCCCCATAGATATGGGATCTTGTCCGGTGAATGGTTCATCATATAACATTAATGCCGGATCAAGAACCACAGCTCTCGCGAAAGCAACGCGTCTTGCCATGCCTCCGGAAAGTTCTAAGGGCATTAAATGCGCAGCACCACGCAAGCCAACCGCTTCTAATTTCATTAACACAATATCTCGCAACATAGTTTCATTTAAATTAGTATGTTCACGTAATGGAAAAGCAACATTTTCAAATACTGATAGATTGGTAAATAAAGCACCACTTTGAAATAACAGCCCCATATTACGTCGTGCTAATAATAAATCTTTTCGGCATAATTGATGAATATTAACATTATTAACTGTAATTGTGCCGTCATTAGGTAATAATTGCGCACTAATTAAACGTAACAGAGTTGTTTTACCACTTCCACTTGGTCCCATAATTGCAGTAATTGCACCACGTTTGATAGTCAAATTAATATTATTAAATATTGTATAATTATCACGTTTGAAAGTTAAATTAACAATTTCTATAAGATTTTTGTGCATAAATATTTTATTTTTAAATTAAACAATTATTATAACTGAATAATTGCCATTATTGCAAAATTAGTGCATTATTAACAAATAATTTGAAATTATTTGAGGATATATGACAAAAGAAGAGCATATAGAAATGCAAGGGACGGTAATTGATACATTACCCAATACAATGTTTCGTGTCGAATTAGAAAATGGTCATATTGTTCTCGCTCATATCTCGGGAAGAATGCGTAAAAATTATATTCGTATTTTAACTGGTGATAAAGTTAAAGTAGAATTAACCCCTTATGATCTAACAAAAGGTCGTATTACATTTCGTGATAAAAATTAAATTAATTAATCCGAGATTATATTTCACAAAAATCA
>CAXNCW010000116.1:0-4190 GCA_964200955.1 Legionellaceae bacterium | reverse complement strand
AAATCAATGTCCGATCGTTCTTTATTGTCACCACGAGCACGTGAACCATATAGAATTATTTTTTCAACAAAGGGCATCTTGGCTAGTTTTTTTAAAAACGCATGTTCTAACAACAAAATCATTTTGTAACCTAAATAAATAAAATCGACTATAATTAAGATTATATAATATAGAAGGAGATAATAACATGCAAATACCAGCAAATTATCGTGAAAATATCATTAATATTAATGGTCAAGCAATGCATATTGCAGGATTAGCTAATCCAGATAATAGCCATGACTACAATAACGTGAATGATCTTATGCATGATTTAAACAGTAATTATAAAATTGAGGTCATGATTGGTTTACATCAAAAAAAATTCACAACTGAAGCGGCGCAGAATAATATTCAATATAATCATATTGAAGTTGAAGATTTACCAAACACTGGCAAATTAATTCCAATTGAAACATATGATAAGATTTATAATGTTGTCAAACAAGCTCAATTAGACGGCAAAAAAGTTGCAATTCATTGCGGTGCTGGAGATGGACGCACTGGAACAGCATTAGCTTCTTTAAAATTACGAGAACTAATAGAACAAAATATGAAACAAGATATAAAAATTCTCACTACTCAAGATAAAAAAGACCAAATAGTACACACATCTTGGATGGGAAAGGATATTCAATGCACACCATTGGTTAAACAAGCAGTAGAGGAAATAAGGAACAGCCGCATACCTTTAAATCAAGCACCAACTAATGGAGAACATTCAGTCGAAACCGAAAATGATATTTTAACTCTCATGCAGTATGAAACACATCTAAAAAAAACTTTACTTTTAGAGCATCTGGCTAATATAGAACCTCTTAAACAGAGAATCAATCAAAATATTATAATATTACAAGATTGTGTGTCTTTATTTACGGAGGAGAAACAATTAGATCAAAAAATTCAAATCCTAACTATAGATATCAGCAATATGATAGAAAAAATCAACACGTCTTTAATTAAACAACCAGAAAAAGCATTATCTATGATAGATATCTTAAATACAATCAATGATGCTTTGACACAAATTACAATAGTTATAGATGCTTTAGATAACAAGAATAACAAATTTAATAATATGATTCCTATCATTACAAAGTTACATAATGATTTACTAGATAAAGTAGCATATAAAATATTAAATACACATGCTACTCAACATAAACTCAAAGCAATGCTTAATATAAAAACTGATAGCGCAAAAATCATAAATCAATTTAAAGACCATTTAAATTCATTTAAATCAGAAATTCAACAATCTATTATAAAACATAATAAAAAATAAATAATATTAAATGACGTGTGCCTCATAACTTTTTTATATGGGCACACAATTTGTAGAACGCATAGCATAAATCTCATCACAATTAATAGTACCCAGGGTCATTTCGCGTGCCACAGCTTTAATGAGTTCTTGAATAATGCCTTCTATAGCATCAAGATCAGCATTATCAACCTGAATTAAATTGTTAAAAAAATCCTGCGCTCCATGAGTTAATATATTGCAATTTGTATTTTTATCTTTCATGTTATCAATATAAATTGATAATAACCTGTCCTTATCAATTATATTGTTCATGACCATGGCAATCAACTGCTTGACATGATATTTATATTGTAGAATCATTTTTTGATCCAAAGACAAAATCTTGCTCATAATATCAGGGATATCACTAATTATATGATTAATTTTTATTGATTGTTTAACATCAACACTATCAAATAATAACGGATCTGCAATAGCAACTTTATATAATTTAGTATTCAAATGATATTGAATTTTAATAATATTAACTTCATGATCCATGCCATAATGTACATGCATAGGAATATTTTTATTATCAGCAATAACATAAACTACAATCCCAATACCTGGGTGTTCTTTGGTATTGAGTATATTAATTAACGTATACACGATTGCATGATAACTATTTTTTATAGATAACTGTTGCGACCCGTTATCTAAATTTTGAGTAATTAAAACACTACGATATTTTTCTGGAGATTGTAATATTTCAACTATAACTTTTTGTTGCAAGGAATAAGCCAATTCATGAATAAAACATGAATTATTTTGCAGTAAGAATTTTATTTTGTCACTAGATGTAAGACACTTAACCAGAGGTTTTGCAAAATATTCAGAATAATATAATAAAATTTGTGTCGCTAACAGTTTATATTGCACCGGATTATTAAGAATAATCTCTAAAATACCAGCAACAATCACACGCAAACAACAATCTGTTGCGCCACCGAAATGCATTAATACTTTTTGGGATTTATTATTAAAAAAATTCATTATTTAGGCTGCCATTAATACTGGTTGTTTATGAAACAACTGTATATGCAATATATAAATACAAATCACTAAAAATGCAATCAATAATATTGATATTAAATCATAATAAATTTGTTTTGCAAGCATCAATGCTAACAATAATGTTAATCCAGCAGCAAAGCATGAGGCTGTAGCATATAATATAGCTAATACCGTACATCGCACACGTATAGGAAACATTTCAACCAAAATTACTGGAAGAATCGCATAATAAGCTGCAGCTGGAATAGAGATTAAACTATGAGATAATAATAACCATAAAAAATTATCATGAGATAATAAATAAAAATATAATTTCAATAAACAACATAACAACAAACTCGCAATCATTATTATTTTATTTCGATCAATTTTATCAGATAATTTACCAAAAACAGAAGATAAAATCATTATAATAATGAATGATAAAATATTGGAAATAATCAGTTGTTGCATGCTAAATTGGGTACTAGACTGAATTGGAATATAAATTTGCAATGTTATAATTATACCAAAACAACTAAGTAAAATTGCATATAAAGCTTGTAATTTATTTTTCAACAAAAAATAAAAAGCATATTTTACTAAAAAATTAAATTGCATTTTCGGTTGAGATGCATAATATATTATATATTCTAAACTTTCTGGAATCTGTGAACGCATATATAAACCAATAATAGAACCAAATAATCCGAACATAAATGGTAATCTCCAGAATAACCATTCATAATGTGGATAAATTTTTGTTAATTGCATCACTATAAGTACGAAACATGAGGCTAATAAGAAACCCAACATAGAGCCAAATGCAGCCCAACTACCAATATAACCTTTTTCTATTTTATCAGCACTTTCCACTAGATAAATTACAGAATTTGCATATTCTGCACTGCAAAAAAAATTTTGCATAACACGTAAACATAATAATATTATTAAAGAATTTAAACCAAATAATGAAACTGAAGGAATGAAGCTTATTGCCATTGTAGTTATTCCCATACTTAATGTAGAGAGTAATAACAAGAATTTACGTCCCAATAAATCAGACAAAAGACCAAAAAACATTGCACCCAAAGGACGCGTAAAATAACCAATAAATAACAGTACCAATACAATTAACAAACCATTATCGACATCATTTATTAAATATTTAGCAAAAAAAAATACTAATAGACCACATAAGGCTAAATCAAAAGTTTCGATAAAATTACTAATTATCCCCGCAATAATAATTTTAGTGTAATTAGACATTCTAATGTACCCTATTTCAACTCAACAACAATTTAACAAATAAACTATAATCTTATTTACTTACAGTGCCTAAGATTATTTCGTTCAAGAATTTTTTTCATAAGATCCTTGATTATTCACCACCAATTGTAAGTATGATTTTTCTTGTATGCTACGTGCTAATTGGTAAACATGAGGTAATTTAACAAAAATATTTTTTAAAAAATATTGCCCCATAGAGACAAATACATGTAAATTATTAGTAATACGCAGATGAAGATCTGGATTGTGCACAAAAGATGCTAATGAATATACAACACGATATTCTTCAAAAAATGCAGAAACTGAAATACCAATAGCAACATTTTCTATAATAGCCACATTTGACCATAACTTTATTGTATTTTTTGAATACTGATCATATAAAAAACGAGCATCCATACTCCATGTATTATTATTCATCACATGACAATCAGCATGAGGATTTGATGAAAAAAACAATAACTCATCGTGATGATTTATTACAGCAACACTCATATAATTAATTTCCAAATGACCTAAAACATCACGAAAATTATGCACAATTACTTTAGCATGCTTACAT
>CAXNCW010000115.1:0-4205 GCA_964200955.1 Legionellaceae bacterium | reverse complement strand
GTTAATATCAATGCCTGTTTTACCAACCAAGTTGAAAGCATTAGGATAATGTTCTTGCAGCACACGATTAATAGCTGTTCTCAACATTTCTTTATCTGGATTAAATCCTAAAATCTTACCATTATATTTTATAAGTCTGGATTTCAATCCTTCAACACAATTATCAGGCACTAATAAACAAGAGTTTTCAGTAAATTTATGAGGTCCCATTGTCATAGTATCATAAGGTGCACATCCCATAATTTTTTCCATGCAAACCAATGGTTCAAAAAAAGCAACATACGAATGCTCCCAATCCCCACCTGAGTTAGCCTGAAACAAGCCATTCCACCACCAATGAACATGAGGTCTATCAATAAAAGAACTTGAGTATTGATGTGCATTAAAATCTAAATGTGATCCGATCACTGCATTATTACTTAGAATCGTATCATCTTTCATAATAGCATTAGTAGTAGTTTTTACCAAATCATATGTATTGGTGTCATAATCAAAAGCAATCAGATCATCTTTGTTTAATTGATATAACAAATTCATGATTGAATTAGATTGCAATGGGTGCACAAGAATAATTCGCTGAATAAACTTTTCTAAAGTTAATGACTCATCAAAAAACCGCATAATATCCCTTAATAAATTTTTTTATATATTTGTACTATACTAAAAATGTAATCGCAATATGAAATATTAATTAAATACTATAATATATGGGGGTTTATTATGCAAGAGCAGAATCAAAACGACACTCAAGAATTTGAGCAAAAGATTATTTTAGTGACAGCATGGGCGCCTAATTCAGTTGTAAATAATTTGATAAATAATGATGAGGCACTCACTGAAGAGATGATGCAGCTGTGGGATAAGCCAGAGGAGCTGACTTCTTTGATAATATCTCAATATAATCATCTAATTAAGTACATTGATAATGATGGTATAATTGGTAAACATTTAGACTTTAAAAATAACACCTACACAAACACTTTTATAGATAGACCTCATAGTCACTGGTCATGGAATTCACTGTGTCATGCCAATAAAGGTGGAACTTGGGAAAACTCACCAATTGTTGCTTTAGAACCATTAAATAAATTTGATAATGTCTATGGTGTTGCGCCGTACGACACCATGGTGCTAGGACCTCACAAGCTCAGTAATGAATCTGTGATTCTGGTTCCCAATAACTATAAAATACAATTGGAAAATCGTATCAATAGTGGGAATGAATTCATTGGTACAATAGTAGGATATGACCCACAGCAGCAAACTATACGAAAAGTAGTTGCTGAGCAGATTCAAACTAAATATCACGGCTTTGAATTACAAAACAAAAACAATGAAAACATAGCAAATATAGAGATAACGGATAAGGAGACAAGTATCACACAATATGATTACGATTTTATTTATGGTAACTTTAATAATCTTTTTATAAACAACAACAATTTAAATAATATATCAGCATATAAGCAATATATTAATAATCGTCATACTGGTCTGCACTTGAATTCAGCAACGGATATTGAATCCAATCAGCATTTTAATAAATTAAAAACATTATCTACAAAACCCGAAAACATAGATAGTACTAACAAAGATGATGCAAATATATTCAATGCAGTCAAAGAACAATGCGAGCAATTATATAAGCTCAACGTTAATACAGGAACTCATAATTTTGCCGAATACTTAATTAAAAAAATGATTATTGTTGATCTTAGAAGTAATGCCAAAGCAGGCAATCCACCAAGAACTTTACCAGATGACGAATTGAAAAAAAAGACTGAGCATATTTACACGCGATTACTACTCAATAATTCAACAACATTGCGTCCAAACCTCACTCATGATGATTATAAAGATATAGTAACTAATGTTTATACTCAGTCAATGCAAAATTTTATACAACAGAATCCAGATAATCAATTAAAATTACAGCAAGAATTGAAACAAACTCTACATCAATATCAACAACAGCAACAGCAACAGCAAGATCCAGATCAACAGCAACATGTAGGAGGCTCAAATAATTAATTAAATTAAACATAAAGGCTAACGTTAATCACATTTATCAAAATGAATACAGTTTCGTCGCGATGTTTACGAAACTGTATTCATTTTTCACCATCATTAATTTTCAATAGACTCGCAGCAACAGTAGCTAAACGTTTACCTAAAGACTTAGCTAAGATTATTTCGGATTCATGCAAAATATGATTATTTGTAACACCAGATACATGCGTTACCCCATACGGTGTACCACCAACTACAGTCGTACTTAATTCGGGCTCAGTATAAGGAATGCCCATAACTAACATACCATGATGCATCAATGGCAGCATCATACTCAATAAAGTGCTTTCTTGACCACCATGTATTGATGATGATGAAGAAAAAACACAAGCAGGTTTATTCACCAAGCCACCGCTTAACCACAAAGATGACGTACTATCTAAAAAATATTTCATTGGCGCGGCCATATTGCCAAAACGCGTCGGACTACCAAGAGCCAAAGCGCAACAGCCTATAAGATCTTCATGAGTAACATAGGGCGGGCCATTAACTGGAATTGGCTTATCTACGGCTTCACAAACAGTTGAAACCTCCGGCACTGTGCGAAGACGTGCTTGTATACCTTTACAACTTTCGATACCACGAGCAATATACTGCGCTAATTGCGCTGTAGAGCCATTTTTTGAATAATATAAAACTAAAATATACGCTTCTAACATTATCACTCTCCTTAAGCATTAGAGATTTCGCAAAAAATAACCTACCATTTTTTCTTGAGCTAAACTCGCATCGCTCAAACAGAATTTCAATAAAAAATGGTAGGTTATTTTTTGCGAAATCTCTAAATTAATTGTAATTTCATCAAACGTCGTTTGCCAACTTGAATAATATAAACAACATTTGGTTGTAATTCTAGAGCAATATTTTCAATACGTTCGGCATTAATTTTAACCGCGCCTTGATTAATTAATCTGATTGCATCAGACGTGCTGGTCGCAAAATTAATTTGTTTTAATAATTGAACTATAGTTAATGTCTTGTCAACCACTATTTGTTCTAGAACTAAATTTTCTGGAATAATCCTACGTTGAAACTTATCAATAAAATTTTTACAGGCAGCATCAGCATCACTAGCATTATAAAATTTAGTAACGATATTTTTAGCTAATCCAATTTTAACATCACGAGGATTCATACCAGACAATACTGCTTGTTGTAATTGTTGCAACTCTGTTACTGTATGAAAATTTAATAAGTACAAATAACGCCACATTAATTCATCGCTTAATGACATAGTTTTGCCAAAAATATTTTCTGGTGATTCGGTAATACCAATATAATTATTTAATGATTTTGACATTTTTTTAATACCATCTAGCCCCTCTAATAATGGCAATGTCATGATAATTTGTTGTTCTTTACCAAAATATTTTTGTAATTCGCGCCCCATTAACAAATTAAATTTTTGATCGGTACCGCCAATTTCTATATCAGCATTCAAAACTACCGAATCATAACCTTGAATTAATGGATATAAAAATTCATGCAAAGAAATTGCAGAATTTGTAGTAAAACGTTGATGAAAATCATCACGCTCTAACATTTGCGCAACTGTATGTGTTGAAGCTAATTTAATAAAATCAACAACCCTCATTTTATTAAACCATTCTGAATTAAATTTTACAATAGTAGTTTTTTCATCTAAAATCTTAAAAGCTTGTTGTACATAAGTTTTAGAATTTTCGATCACTTGATCATATGATAAAGGTTGTCTAGTAACATTTTTACCAGTAGGATCACCGATCATAGCAGTGAAATCGCCAATTAAAAATATAATCTGATGTCCATGCTGTTGAAATTGACGTAGCTTATTTAATAAAATAACATGTCCAAGATGAAGATCCGCTGCTGTTGGATCAAAACCTGCTTTGATTACAAGCGGGCGGTGTTGAGTTAATTTCTCTTCAAGAGAAGGTAAAATATCTTCACAACCATGTTTTAATTCAATTAATGTAGATTGCATAATTATTAAAACCTTATTAAAGATTGACCTGATTTGCCACAACAGGTATCTTAGCTCGGTTACAGTAACATAAGGCGCGTAATGGATAATAAACTAAATATCCAAACAGATCATTCAGATAAAATCAATAAATTATTAGCGTTAATAGCTATTATTTTTGCTTTTGCTTTGC
>CAXNCW010000114.1:0-4220 GCA_964200955.1 Legionellaceae bacterium | reverse complement strand
CTACATTATCAATAAATTGTCTATCATGACTAACCAATAAAATTGTTCCTTGATATTGAGTTAAGACTTCTTCAAGTAATTCTAATGTTTCTAAATCTAAATCATTAGTTGGCTCATCTAAAATCAATAAATTTGTCGATTTACTAAATAGTTTTGCCAGTAACAAACGATTGCATTCACCGCCAGATAAATTTTGTACTATGGTTAATGAACGTTGTGGTGTAAATAAAAAATCATTTAAATAATTTATTATATGACGTTTAATCCCATTGATTTCAATGAAATCATTACCGTCGTTGATATTGTCTTTGACCGATTTATTGAAATCTAATGTTGATCTTAATTGATCGAAATAGGCTATTTTAAGTTGTGTGCCTAATTTTATAGAACCAGATTGTGGTATTAATTTTGTAGTAATTAAATTTAATAGGGTGCTTTTACCAACGCCATTGGGACCAACTAATCCAATTCTATCCCCACGTATAATGCGTAATGAAAAGTCTTTAATAATCTCATTAGTATTATATTGATAATTTATATTTTGTATATCGACAACTAATTGTCCAGATTTATCTTGATCCATGATTTGCATAGTGCTTTTGCCCATTGCTGCACGTCGTTGACTTCTTTCTGAGCGCATGGTTTCTAAAGCTCTTACTCTGCCTTCATTCCGTGCTCGACGTGCTTTGACGCCTTGACGAATCCATTTTTCTTCTTGCGCTAATTTTTTATCAAATTCAGCATTATGTTTGGTGGCTGCAACTAATATTTCTTCTTTACGTATTAAAAAATTATCATAATTACCCGGCCATGAAGTTAATTTGCCACTATCTAATTCAATAATTCTTGTAGCTAAACGTTGTAATAAAGATCTATCATGTGTAATAAATATTACACTGAGTTTTTTAGTGATTAAATAATCTTCTAGCCATTGGATGGTATTAATATCTAAATGATTAGTGGGTTCATCCAGTAATAATAATTCAGGTTGCATGATTAATGCTTTGGCTAACGCTACTCGACGTTGCCAACCGCCAGATAATTCTGCAATATTTTGAGTTGGATTTAATGCTAATTTTGTGAGAATGGTATCAATTTCAAATTGTGGTATTGCACATAGATCATTTTTTGATGTTGTAACTACTGCAGCGGTTACAAATTCATATACTAATTGTGTATTATATTTAGGTAGTTCTTGTTCTAGACGACTAATTCTTAAATGTTGACGTTGCCAAATGGTACCGCTATCTGCTAATAAAGTTTGATCAATAATTTTTAGTAATGATGATTTTCCTGTACCATTACGCCCAATTAAACAAATACGTTCCTGAGGTATAATTTGTAATTTAACATTTTCTAATACAGGATCGATGCCAAATTTTATAGAAATATTATCTAATGTAATTAAATTACTCATTATAAATTTCACTGTTGTTTATTTAGATTAATTTATGGTCTTTTTAGCCATAGTTTATCATAAGAATCAGATCTCTTAGTACTGATTTGTTTAATATTACGCAGATGTGTGTCAAATAAAAATTTATTATGTAATTTATTAATACCAGAATAACCTAATGCGAGATGACTGTCGTCCCAAGTAATGCCAAGAGAATGTAAGATTGTTGGAAATAAGTCAACATGAAGAATAGATTCTCTATTTTTTTGTAAATTATTACTATTAATAATCATGTTAAAAATATATCTGTCTTTAATGCTCATTAATTTTTTTGAAACCTTATTGCGCATAGCTAAGTGATCACCAGTAACAACTATATTAATTTGATCTAGCCATCCTTGTTTTATTATATAATTAATAAAATCTGCGACCTCATATGCAGTACATTCGACAATATCTGTAAATTTTCTAGCACCACGTTGATAGCAAGTTTTATTTAATTGTCCATTAACTCCATGTGTGTCAATTGTTAAAATAGTTAAATTAAAAAGCTTTTGTTGTTTCATTAATTGATTTAATTTTAATTTTGCTTGTGCAAATAATAAATCGTCAGGTAATCCCCAGTCATTCATATCTTGATAATTAAATCCTTGTTGCAGCCATTCTTCTTTACCAATAATATTGGTATAGTGATGGGTTTCAAAAAATTTACCATCACCGAATAAAATCAGTCTAGAGCCATTAAGAAAAATATTTTTATATCCCTGAGCAAATAAAATATCACCTAAACAAGTTGCACCTTGTAAAAACTTATTTAAATCTAAATAAGTTTGATTACCACGAAAAATTGAAATTATGTTGAATGGTATTCCGCATTGCGAAGAGACAATACCGGCAATAGTCCATTCAGAACCTTTACTTTGGATAAATTTATTAAATGAAATTTTTGGTGCGTTTATAGTATTGAAATCATTTAATAAATTGCGATTAAATAATTTTGAATTTTGATATGTAGACTCTAGACTTTCGACGTAAATGAGAACCAAATTTTTGCGTTTTTGAGAATGATGGAAAATTACAGTATTTGGATCTTTATAATGTTTTAGAAAAAGGTCTTTTTTAATGGCTTGTGAGTCAGAATACAGCATTCTGATCGCCTCTAATAAATGATACTGCATTCCTAAGCATATACATGCTAATAGTAAAAATATTGTAGGTAGCATTTTGATATTTTTTAAAAAATTATCAAATTCTAATATTATTATTGTAAGTATTAATGGACATATGATTAAATATGCGATAATAGAAACTATGAAGTTTGGAATTATATATATAACGCCGTTGATACCAAACATAAAAGTTGAAAACAATTCATCAAGACTAGTGATACCAAAATATTGATGCGTCCAAAAAGCAAAACCGTATAATACAAATCCTAAAAAATATAAAATGGATTTTTTCCATAAAATAATGATATTTCGCATTAAATAAATTATATTTCCTTAACATTAATTATAAGGAACTGTAAAGAAATAACTTGAATATTTTCATGTGTCAAACTCACTGCGTTCAAACAAAAGACTCATAAAAATATTCAAGTTATTTCTTTACAGTTCCTAAGTAAAAAAAATCATATTTTATTATAATTTTCTTTACTGAAAGATATAAATTTAATTAGCAAGAGATTCCTCTGCTTGCTGTACTTCTTGATTCACCACCAGAACTTCATGAGCTTTATATCCTTTTTCTCCATGACCTAAAATAAAAGTAACATGATCGTTTTCATGCAAGGTTTTAAAGCCGTTACTTACAATATCCTTATAGTGTACAAAAATATCTTCACCATTTTTATTGACAATAAAACCAAATCCTTTTTTTTCATTGAACCATTTTACCTGGCCAGTTTCTTTTTGTGACATTTGCTTCCCCTTGTTACTTTAACCTAGTATGCATTTAAATATTAATCTATATTATAGATAGTAGTCTAGTGCAATTATTAGCATAGCAGTTTTTTATTGCTTGTTAATGATTATTTTTAATTTTCATTATATTATATTCAGATTCTAGGTATGAATATTTTAAAATCTTTGTGAAAATGAGATGAATAATTTAAAATCAGCTTTTATTGAGATGGCTATACAGCATAATGTTTTAAGTTTTGGTCAATTTATTTTAAAATCAGGCCGTGTGAGTCCATATTTCTTTAATTTGGGTTTATTTTATCATGGTAGTGTTTTGAAAAAATTAGGATGTTTTTATGCACAAACATTAAAAAATAATAATATTGAGTTTGAGCATTTATTTGGTCCGGCGTATAAAGGATTTGCTTTAGCAACTGCAACAGCGATTGCACTAACTGCTTTGCAAGTTGATTGCACAGTAACTTTTAATCGTAAAGAATCCAAGAAGCATGGTGAAGGGGGGATGTTAATAGGTGGCCCAATTACTGGAAGAGCTGTAATTATTGATGATGTTGTGTCGGCTGGCACCGCTTTTCGTGAAGTGCAAAAATTAATCAATGATGCTGGTGGTAACATAGTTGCCATGATTGTAGCATTAGATCGTTGCGAACGTGGATTAAATTCATTATCTGGATTGCATGAAATTGCAGCACAAGGAATTCAAATTATGTCATTAATTACTGTTTTTGATTTATTGGAATATTTAAAAAATAACGATGATATAAATAACATGAAGCAAATAGAAAATTATTTGGCTACATATGGTTGTTGATTAAAAACGCGTTCAGAATAAATTTCTATTTTTGATTTCGCTAAACTAGCTTCGCTCAAACAGCATCTAAATCAAGAATAGGAAGTTATTT
>CAXNCW010000113.1:0-4236 GCA_964200955.1 Legionellaceae bacterium | reverse complement strand
TTATCTCGGCCACGTTTCATAGCTTTAATCAGGAAAATAAGTCCAATATGGAACGTTTACGAAATAACTTTTAAAAGTTATTTCGTAAACGTTCCTATATTTAAGGAAAAATATATGAGTCTCGCTCTCACCAATACAAGAAGTTTATTAGGTATTCAGGCGAAATCAGTATCAGTAGAAGTACATTTATCTAATGGCATACCACGTTTCAATTTAGTGGGTCTACCAGAAACTGCAGTTAAAGAAAGCAAAGATCGTGTGCGAAGTGCAATTCTTAATAGTCAATTTGAATTCCCCTGTCGTAGAATTACAGTAAACTTAGCTCCGGCGGATTTACCGAAATCCGGATGTGGTTTTGATTTACCAATTGCGTTAGGTATTTTAGCGGCTTCAGGTCAAATTCCAACACAACGTTTAAATCTTCATGAATTTATTGGCGAACTCGCATTAAATGGCAATTTACGTGGAGTACCGGCAATTATTCCAACGATTCTTGCTGTGAATCAAGAACACAAATCTTTAATATTTCCTGCAGAAAATGCACCAGAAGCAGCATTAACAAATTATGATAATATGTTCTATGCACATAATTTACGTGAAGTTTGTAATTATTTACATACTCAACAACCTCTACACAAACCTCAATATTGTGAATCTGACAATAATCAGAGTGACGATGATTGGTCTGATATTAAAGGGCAAGAGCATGCAAAATACGCCATGATAATAGCGGCATGCGGTGGTCATAGTATTTTACTTTATGGCGCCCCTGGATCTGGAAAAACTATGTTAGCTAAATATTTTCATAATTTATTACCAGAATTATCTTTAGAACAAGCTTTAGAATCAATAGCCATTCGATCCTTATCAAAACAAAATATAAATTTTACCTCATGGCGTAAACCAACATTTCGCTCACCACATCACACGGCATCACATATTGCATTAGTCGGTGGAGGCAATCCACCCAAACCCGGAGAAATATCACTAGCACATCACGGTATATTATTTTTAGATGAATTCCCAGAATTTAATCGGCATGCATTAGAAACTTTACGAGAACCACTAGAATCAGGAAATATTTTTATTTCTCGAGCCACCATGCAAACCGAATTTCCGGCTAAATTTCAATTAATTGCAGCTATGAACCCATGTCCATGTGGACATCATGGTAATCCTAATAGCACTTGTATCTGCTCAATTGAACGTATTAATAAATATTTAAGTAAAATTTCTGGACCATTATTAGATCGTATTGATCTACAAATTAATGTTCACCCATTATCGCAAGATGATTTAATTAATAATAATCCCAGCGAAAATAATCAAAATTTAAAAATTAGAAATCAAGTGCAACAATTACGGCAAATCCAAATAGATCGCCAAGGATGTTTGAATACTCATTTAAATACTAAAAATACGGAACAAGTATGTAAACTTGGGACACACGAACAAGAATTTTTGCGTCAAATTATACAAAAACTAAAATTTTCAGCACGTAGTTATTATCGTTTATTAAAAATTTCTCGAACTATTGCTGATTTAGAAAATACATCACAAGTTTCATTACCTAATTTACAATTGGCCTTAACTTTTAAACAATCAATTGATAAACTTTATAACTAATGAAAAATATTAATGAAATATTCAAATAAACAATATTTTTAACATTATCGACAACTCTGAGATTTTTTATCATAATTATTTACATAGTGCACTATTATGTCATATAATTGAAAATTTATATAATCTAAAAATGAAATTATAATAATGACAAATGATGTTTCTCCAAATATAGCAAAACAGTATTTTATTAATACTTATGATAGATTACCAATTGTCTTAACAAAAGGACAAGGCGCATTTGTTTGGGATATAAATAATAAAAAATATCTAGATTTTATTAGTGGTGTTGGTTGTACATCATTAGGTCATTGTCATCCAATTATTGAACAAGCAATTATAGAACAAACCAAAAAAATCTTACATACATCAAATTTATATTATTCACCACCCAGCATTGAATTAGCTAAGTTATTAATTAACAATGGCGGCTTAGATCAAATATTTTTTTGTAATTCTGGCAGCGAAGCAAATGAAGCCGCTTTTAAGCTTGCCAGAAAATATCAATGGGATCAAGGTTATAAAGATAAGAATGTTATTTTAAGTGTAATTAATTCTTTTCATGGACGTACTATGGGCGCATTGGCTGCAACTGCCAAACCCAATATTTATGATGGTTTTGGTCCTATTCCCGATAAGTTTCATGCTGAATCTTGGCACAATACTGAAATTTTTTGTCAAGCAATTAACGCTAATGTTGCTGCAGTAGTTATAGAGCCAATTCAAGGTGAAGGCGGCATTCATGTGGCTCCTCCAGGATTTTTGCAAGCAATACGTAATGCTTGTGATAAAGTTGGTGCATTATTAATTTTTGATGAAATTCAATGCGGTATCGGTAGAACTGGTGAATTATTCGCATATCAATATATGCAAGTACAACCAGATATTATTACGTTAGCTAAAGGCATTGCTAATGGACTGCCTCTTGGAGCAGTATGTGCAACAGCGGCAATCGCCAATACTTTTGTACCTAAAGATCATGGAACTACTTTTGGCGGTAATCCAATTGCATGCGCTGCAGCGTTAGCTAATATAGAAACTATATTAAACCATGGCTATTTAAATACTGTAAAATTTTTAAGTGTTTATTTATTGAAAAAATTAAATAAATTACAACATCAATATTCGGAACAAATAAAAGAGATTCGTGGTACAGGATTAATGTTCGGAATTGAATTGACTATAGATCCAATGCAAATAAATGACTATTGTCATAAACATGGCTTGTTAATTAACATGACCTCAGGTAATGTACTGCGGATGTTACCTCCGTATTTAATTAATGAAAGTGATATTGATTTTGCTATCACAACTATAGAGCAGGCTATTTTGGCACAAATAACATGATTTCCCTCAATAAAGTAGGCATGACATTAGGTAATAAATTATTATTTTTTGATGTTAATTTGAATCTTAATACAAAAAATTGCTACGCTTTAGTAGGTGCTAATGGTTGTGGTAAATCAACTTTTTTTAAACTCATTACTGGTGAAGAAGAACTCAGTTCTGGAGAAATACAAATCTCTAAAAATGCTACCATTGGGTGGTTAAAACAAGATCAATTTCGTTATGAAAATACACCGATTATTGATATTGTTTTACAAGGTAAATTTGAATTATGGTCCGCATTGCAAAAAAAAGAACAACTATTATTGTTACCAGAATGGGATGATGATACCGGATTACAATTTAGTGAATTAGAAGAATTAATTTTACATTTTGATGGTTATAATGCCGCAACAGATGCTGCCCATATTTTAACTGGATTAGGAATTCAAGAACAATACTATTATCAGCCGCTCAAATCTTTATCAGGTGGTTATAAATTACGTGTATTGCTCGCTCAAACTTTATTTCAAAAACCTACAATTTTATTATTAGATGAACCAACCAATCATTTAGATATTTTATCAATTCAATGGTTAGAAAAATTTTTACAAACTGCATTTCAAGGTTTAGTCATTTTTATTTCCCATGACTTAGATTTTATCGACAATATTGCCACTGCTATTTTAGATATAGATTACGGAGAAATCAGACAATATTCGAGAAAATATGAAAAGTTTTTAAAAGAAAAACAGCTTATTATAGAACAAAAACAGCAAGAAAAGAAAAGTGCTGAAACTAAAATTGCTGAAATGCAAAAATTTATAGATCGCTTTAAAGCTAAAGCTTCTAAGGCTACTCAAGCCAAATCACGTGAAAAAATGATAGATAAAATAGAGATCCCTGATATCAAAAAATCATCACGTATCGCTCCTCATTTTCAATTTTTAGTAAAAACCGCTTCCAGAAAAGAGGTCCTACATGTTGAGAATTTAAGCAAAAGCTTTAAAGAAAAATTATTGTTTAATAACATTCATTTTAAGATTGCGCGCAGCGAAAAAGTTGCAATTATGGGTATTAATGGTATCGGTAAATCCACTTTATTAAAATTAATTTTAGGCATTATACCTGCAGATCAAGGTAATATAACTTGGTGCCCAGAGCCCAATATTAGTTATTTTTCACAAGATCATCATGAATTATTAAATCATTCTAGTACGGTATTAAATTGGTTAAATAATTTAAACCTCAATTGTACAGAACAACAAATGCGTAAAACTTTAGCGA
>CAXNCW010000112.1:0-4265 GCA_964200955.1 Legionellaceae bacterium | reverse complement strand
GTTTATTGCAGCAATGTGATCACTATGCCCCTCATGCTTACAATGTAAACACTCAAATTTATCCTGTTTGCGGTTACGCTTATCAACATAATCACATTCGGGACAAATTTGAGAGGTATAGGACGCATTTACTTGCTTATGACTAAAACTGTATAGCGACAATTAGAATTGCGTTTAATGGACAACATAAAATTACTAAAAAATTTCATTTTTACGCTAGAAAAATTATACTATAACTTAGTTCAAAAAATCTACTTTTTATTTTTTTAATATCAATAATTTTTATTTTATAGTAAAAGTTCACTACCACATGGATTTTAATTAATTATTGCAATAATTAATTTCCATAATGGTGCGCCGGGCACCTTCTCCCAGAGGAAGAAGGAAAACCATCCTGAATAGTTACCGAAAACTTAGATAATGGGTGATTAATAATCACAGTATTTATTGAAAAACTTCAATAAAATTACCAAGATTTTTGTTGGGTAAAATTCACCCTTTATTGAGCGAGTTTAAAGGAGCAGCACTAGACATCAAATTAAAAACTATTTAATGGAACTGATTTTTTAACATATAATGGATGGCTTTCTTTGATAAAAAATACAACAATAATCAAACTAATTATAAAACATCCTGGTAATATCAACAAAGCATTATTAAAACTAGCTACTGTATAGATGGTAACCCCATCTAAAACATGCCAGCCTTTACTATGGCTTAGTAAAAAACCAACTAATGGTTGAAATACTGCCCCACCAATTAATACAGAAAGATTATTAAATCCTGATGCAGTGCCAACTAATTCGGGACTATTATTATCTTTCACTACAGCAAAGCTCACGGTCTGACCGCCAGCACCCAAGCCAAATACAAATAACACACATGACATTGATATTACTGATATATTTGGTAAATATAAAAGAATTATAGAGGCAATTAATCCTAATAATGCACTAATAATTAAAGACAAACGACGACTACAGAAATAATCACTTACCCAACCCAATAAAGGACTGCCAAGGCCAATCCCTAACCAAATCATACTACATAATCCTGAAGCCGAAATCACGCTTATTGTTAATTTTTGTTGTAAATATGGCACACCCCACAAAGCAGCAAATACAGCAATTGGCGTCCAAATAGCGCAAGCATACGCACCTGTTAACCAGGTGTAAGAACGTCGACAAACATCATGTAAACGACGCCATTCATCAATTAATTGTCTTGTAGGTGTAATTTGTGTAGATTGATGCGGATAATCTCGAATCACAAACCAAATTAAAATTGCGAGCCCCACCCCCATAATCGCTAACAAAAATATCGATTCACGCCAGCCAATAAGATTTACTAATGCTGCAAGTGGCATTTCTCCAAACATCGCTCCTATAGAGCTCATTAATTGTGCAATTCCGGCTAAAATTGCAAATTGATGTGGCGGGAACCAACGTGAAATTAATACCAAAACACCAATAAATGAAAATGCAGATCCAATTCCAATCAAAAATCTACCCAATGCAGCAGTAAACACACTGTCTGTAGAGGCAAAGAAAAAAGCTCCGAGAGCACATAATAATATTGCAAAAGTCATTAATTTACGTGGTCCATAGCGATCAAAAAGTATGCCAGCTGGTAATTGCATAGGCGCATAAGCATAAAAGTAAAACGCTGAAACTACTCCAAACCCAGCCGCACTCACTTTAAAAGTTTGCATCATAGATGCAGCCATCACACTCGGTGCGACTTGCAAAATATATTCATATAAATAAAAACTTGCAGACAGTAAAAATACTAGATAGGCATTAAATTTATTACCACGTTTCTGTTCAGACACTCCATTATCTCCATAAGAATATATATAGAATCATATTAAATGTCACATTAGACCTTATGTAAAATCTACTTGTCAACTGTTTTTAAACTAAAACAGCTAAAATAAATTTACAGAAGAAAAGTTGCTTGATCTCTTATTTATGAATGCTGCGAGTTTGCAATAATTTTACTTGCTAGTATAGTATTTTGCAATAACGTCACTATTGTCATCGGCCCCACGCCGCCTGGTACTGGTGTAATCCAAGCAACCTTACTTATAGCCTGCTCATAATTAATTTCTCCGCGCAATTTACCATTGCTATCACGACGCATACCAACATCAACAATAATGTGTTTTTCATGTAACCATGAAGGATGAATAAGATCAGGAATACCTGTTGCTACCACCAAAATTTCTGCCATCTTTACATGCTGTTCAAGATCTGTAGTAAAACGATGGCATATAGTAATAGTTGCGCCAGCCTTTAAAAATTCTAAAGCCATTGGCCGTCCAACAATATTAGATGCACCAATCACAACAGCATTCTTGCCTTTAATGACAATTTTATAAAAATCTAATAATTGCATAATACCCATGGGGGTACAAGGTTTTAAGAAATCAGCTTGCGCATAATTTGAAGTACGCATCGCCAAACATCCAGTATTATAAGGATGAAAACCATCGACATCTTTATTAACATCAATAGCATTAATAATATTAATCATATTAATATGTGACGGCAATGGTAATTGTACTAAAATACCATCAATATTAGTTGCCGCATTTAATTCAGCAATTAATTTTAATAACTCATCTTCAGCAGTAAAAACCGATAAATAATACGACTGCGCAACAATACCCACTTCATCACAAGCTTTATGCTTATTAACAACATAAATTTGTGATGAAGCATCATCACCTAACAAAATCACAGCTAATGTTGGCGTCCGGGAATATTCTTTAATAAAATCAACAACATTTTTTTTTAATGTAACTTTAATTTGATTCGCAACATGTCTGCCATCTAATAACTTTGCAACCATTAACAACTTACCTTATTATCCTTGAACATTCCCAGGGGTTCGCGGATAAGGAATCACATCACGAACATTATTCATTCCAGTTACATAGCTTATCAGACGCTCAAAACCTAAACCAAATCCAGCATGCGGCACACTACCATAACGTCTTAAATCTCGATACCAATCATAAGATGCTTGATCTAAATTACATTCTACCATGCGTTGATCTAATATATGCAAACGCTCTTCACGTTGGCTACCACCAATAATCTCGCCAATCCCTGGAGCTAACACATCCATCGCGGCCACTGTACGCCCATCATCATTTAAACGCATATAAAAGCCCTTAATTTCTTTAGGGTAATCAATCACAATGACAGGTTTTTTACAAAATTCTTCAGCCAAATAACGTTCATGTTCAGATTGCAAATCTAAACCCCAATGTACTGGAAAATTAAATTTTTTATTACATTTGCTTAATATTCCCACTGCATCAGTATAAGTTATAATCTCAAATGACGATACCAGAAAATCTTCAATCTTTTTTATACAATTTGTATCAACAAATTGATTGAAAAACTGCATATCACTTGCACATTCTTTAAATACCGTTTCTAACACCGTCATTAATAATTCTTTGCTTAATTGTATAATATCATTAAGATCAGCAAACGCAATTTCTGGCTCTATCATCCAAAATTCCGCTAAATGCCGACTAGTATTAGAATTTTCTGCTCGAAAAGTTGGGCCAAAGGTATAAACTTTTGACATTGCTAAACAATAAGCCTCGACATCTAATTGTCCAGAAACAGTTAAAAACGTTTCTTTTCCAAAAAAATCCTCTTTAAAATCAACATTATTATCAATAGCTTTAGGTATATTCAAAAAATCCAAAGTACTAACACGAAATAATTCACCAGCACCTTCACAATCAATCGAAGTAATAATTGGCGTATTCACCCAAAAGAAATGTCTTTCGTGAAAAAAACGATGAATCGCCATCGCCAAACAATGACGTACGCGTGTTACTGAACCAATAATATTGGTACGCGGACGCAAATGCACCACTTCACGTAAATATTCCATCGTATGATGTTTAGGTTGAATCGGATAAGTATCCGGATTTTCTACCCAACCAACCACAGTTAGAGTTAAAACCTGCAACTCATAACTCTGACCCTTGCCTTGTGATGCTACTAAAGTTCCTGTTGCAGTAATCGCGCATCCAGTAGTTAACTTCAGCACATCGCTTGTATAGTTTGATGTTGAGCCTGGAATAACCAATTGTAATGATTCAAGACAAGATCCATCATTGATATGTAAAAAAGAAATCCCTGCTTTAGAATCTCGCCGGGTTCTTACCCAACCTTTGATTTCCAATACATCATTATTAATTACTGACAATGCTAAACATTGTTTTATTGTATAATTTG
>CAXNCW010000111.1:0-4272 GCA_964200955.1 Legionellaceae bacterium | reverse complement strand
TGTGAGGGAACGGTAGACGAATGGGAACGATGGTTAAATTTAAAATTAGATAGCAGTGGTATCAAACCAATACCAGACCAATTACTTCAACCTTTACACGTTGATTTAGAAAAAAATTATGCCTTTTATCATGACCCGTCTATTTGGGTTGGACATTTTAATTTACTCAACTTAGATGACGGTGCAACGTATCATTTTGATCCGGCTGAATTTCGATATTATATTGCCAATAAACTACCGACTTACATGCTACCTACCGATTACGAGATTGTTTCTAAAATTAAATTAACCAGCAACGGTAAAATCGATATACAGTCACTACCTAACCCACATGGAGCCCATGTAAAAACGCTTATTAAACCAAGCACTAAATTACAACATACCATTCTATCTATTTGGGGGTCCATTTTAAAATTGGATACAGCAATTTTCGGGGTTACACACGATTTTTTTGCCTTAGGCGGCCGATCGCTACAGCTTGTCGAGATGCTTGCAGAAATAGAACAACAATTTGGATTAAAAATTAAGCTCATTGATTTTTATCATAGACCGACGATCCTTGGATTAGAGGATTTTATTCGGTTAGAAAAGGAGATTACATCAGTATGTTAGAATTGTTAAAACACCGGCTAAGGCAAATAAGTTATCGTTATCTGACTTTTAATTGTGATGCTTTTTATCGTGTATTTGATCTTATGTACCATAATGATAAAGATCCCTTGCCGTGGGTTCACTATTTACCTGATGAAAAAGGCTATTTATTAACTCACTTTCTTTGCAAGGATTTCAAGGCCTACTGCGGACGAGAAGTCGCTTTTTTTAATCGTAACCAATTGACGGTATATTGGTTGCCAGGCGCAGAACACAGCGCTGGCGGATATGTAAAAGATGGCCAATATCAAGTAACCATTGCTGATTTTGCTTTACACCGCCCAATTCATCTGACTGTTGAAAAAAAGCCTGACTTAACGGAGATTAAAAATATTGACGTATTGCCTTATGAAACAAATACACGCTTGGAAGGAGGCTTTGTGACTTATCAAGCGATTCGTAAAGAAATAGTATGCTTAATAATACATTGGCTAGATAGGAACTATCATTTATCTTCTAATAGCACCACCTTTCAGCTCATTTTAAATGAATCTCATCGTTTAAATGAACCTTCCATTCAAGAAAAACTAGCTGCTTTAAGTAATTCAGGATAATCATGAATAGAAAAAAACAGTCTTTTTTAATCAGTGTGATGCAATTAGCAACTCCTATTGTTAGTGTTCGTATCTTTTATATTGCCATCAACTTTATCGGTATGTTACTGATTGCACGATTGGGAGAAAAAGAACTAGCAGCTTCAGCATTGGTTACGGTTTTGGCAAATACTATCATTGTTATTTCCATGTCGCCGTTGCTTGCAATCGGCATCATAGGCAGCCGCTATTTTGGCTCCAAACAATATGAAGCCTTGGGTCGTTTAGTCAGGACAGGTTGGCTTATAGCGACATTAATAGGGCTATTAGCCATTTACGTGATGTTGCATGTGCATTGGGTATTAGATAAATTTCACCAACCACAAACCATAGTTCCGCTCGTTGATGCTTATTTTGCTGGGATGTCCTGGGGCGTTCTACCTTTATTACTAATTGCGATTTGCCATCAATTATGTTTTGCTAGTAAAAATGCTCGGCTAGTCTGCTGGTGGAGTTTCTTTACTTTTGTGTTCACTCTTCCCCTCGGAGCTCTTTTAACCTTTGGTTATTGGGGGTTTCCAAAGCTAGGTATCGCAGGGTGGTCTTACAGTATCTCCATTATTAATTGGTTTAGTTCTATAGTAATAGCCATTTATTTGTTTCGAGCTAATTTATTCCAACAACTTCAATTATTTAACTTTAGAAGTCAACCATGGAGTGCTGAATTAAAAAATATTATGCATATCGGTAGTCCAATCGTTTTACAATTGAGTGCCGAATTAATCGCGTTCGCACTGGCTAATTTTATGATCGGTTGGATTGGATTAGAAGCATTAGCCGTGCAACAAATTACTCTCCAATTTGCAATGATTGTATTAATGCTGCCAATGGGAGCAGCGCAAGCATGTGCAATACTCATTGGCCAGGCCATAGGATCTGAAAGAGCGCAGGACGTAAGAAAAATTGTTTTAGCAGGAATGCAATTGATTTTATCTGCCATGACCATAATAGTTAGTTTATACTTCATTTTTCCCTACCAACTCGCTTCGATGTATGTTGATACGCTTGAGTTATCTCCTTATATGATCAAAATGATTAAACTAAATTTTTTAATCGCTGGGTTTAGTCAATCCTTTGATGCCGTTCGCAATCTCCTCCTAGGATGCCTTAGAGGGTTACAAGATGTGTGGTTGCCTATGTACTTGAATATTGCCATTATTTTCAGTGCTGTTATATTAGCCTATATTCTTGCTTTTAGTTTCAATATAGGTCTTTGTGGTATAAATTTGGCATTTATGGGATTATTTATGCTTGGAGCAAGCCTGATGTATAAGCGCTTGCACGATAATGTTAGCGTGAGCTTAAAAAAAACATCCCTGACTTATTGACAGGATAGTCAATTATCATTTATAACAAGTACGTCTCAATAATAAGGATTTTTACAATGAAGTCAGCTTTTTTCACTATATCAGATAGAGTCTTCGGTAAAAAAAATAGAGTCAACGCTGTTTTTTCTACATTAACCTCGCTAGTAACAACCGCTATCAACCTCTTGGCACCGATTTTGTTGGTTAATAACCTTACAAACCAGGACAATACAGAAGAAAATAACGAGCAACAGAATACAACGATCATCGTTGCTGCTGCGTTGCTTGTCCTTGCTCGTCATTTGCCTGCAATTCGCGATTGTGTACTCGGATCAATTAGAGCAAATGTTCAAAAAGAATTAACGTTTGAAATGGTAAAGAAAACTTATGAGCTTGATTATAACAAACAAGTTAACGATCGAACGGGAGCATTTGCTCAAGCCTTAGCAAAGAACTATTCTTCTATTGATAAAGTAATACCTGGTTTTTATGGTCAAATATTACCATTTTTCTTTGATGTAATTGCCATCAGTGCCTACATGATTAACAAATACGGGCCAGTAGGTGCCTTGCCGTTAGGTACGGCCGTATGCTTTCAACTAGTCGGTGGTTTTCTTGAAAAACGTGCGCTTTCAATACGCAAGGACTGTGCTGATGAATCGTATAAGGGCTATGGAGCAGTCATTCAATCGGTTCAAAATTACCTTATAGCGCATCAACACTCAAATGTAAATTATGAGTTAGAGAATCTGGATAAGGCGCTGCAACCCTCAGAAAATAAATACCGAGCAATGCATCATAATGATAACAAGAATGCGCTTGTTTTAACGTTTATTAATACATCCGGTATGTTTGCCACCTTACTCGCCTTCATCGTGCAAAACAATAATACGCCTTCAATTCAATCCTCTCTTATTTATGCTTATTTTGTTTTTTACTTGAATAACATTATGAATACGTTGCCTTCTTCATTTAGCTCTTTTTACACAGGTCTGACTGATGCTGAAAGAATCGTAACATTGCTTGAACAACAACCAACCATACGAGATAAAAATGATCCCATTGTCTTGTCAACTGATGAGCCCTTAACAATTGAATTTAAAAAAGTCTACTTTTCTTATGGCAGCAAGCCGGTATTAAAAGACATTAGTTTTAAAATAGGACCCGGTAAAAAAATTGCTATCGCTGGTCCTACAGGTTCAGGAAAATCCACTATATTGAAACTGTTAACACGTTTTTATGAACCTGCTAGCGGTGATATTCTTGTCAATGACGAACCAATTCAGAATTATTCATTGGCTTCGCTGCGCGCGCATTTTGCAATTGTTTCCCAGGAAACAGGCCTTTCAAGTGGAACAGTGCAATCAAATATTCAGTATGGTGATGTAAATGCCTCTGTAGACGACGTAAAAAGAGCAGCAGAATTTGCGGGGCTCGATAAAGAAAATAACGATGATTTCTTAAACCAATCTGTTGGAGCGACTGGGGGAAGCATTTCTGGTGGAGAAAAGCAACGCATATCATTAGCGCGTTCAGCGGTATTATATGCTTCAAAATACTCTGCCGATTATGGACGCGTTGGCGCGGTTCTCCTTGATGAGCCAACGTCTGCTCTTGATCTAAAAACAGAACGTCAAGTATTAGATACACTTGATCACATTACTGTTGAGGCTGGCCTCACGATGCTAATAATCACCCATCACTTTAGTGCAGTAACAGAT
>CAXNCW010000110.1:0-4278 GCA_964200955.1 Legionellaceae bacterium | reverse complement strand
TGCAATGATTTTAAATGCACTAGATTAGACGTTTTAATGTGATATACTTTAATTTTTATTATTGAAAATCTAAATGTTATGAAACTATTATTTGACCTATTCCCAGTTTTTTTATTTTTTATAAGTTATAAATTTTTTGGGATTTATATAGCAACTACTGTAGCAATGGTAGCAGCTGTAATGCAAGTTATGATATTTCGTTTAAAATATCAGCGTTATGATAATATGCATTTAATCAGTTTGGCATTAATTGTTATATTAGGTGGTGCTACTTTAATTTTTCATGATCCCTGGTTTATCAAGTGGAAACCAACAGGGATTTATTGGGTGACAGCCATTGTATTTTTAGGATCACAACTTTTTAGTAAAAAAACTATCATTCAAAAAATGATGGAAAACGACATTAATTTACCATCAAAAGTTTGGGAGCGCTTAAATTATGCATGGATTTTATTTTTTTTAATTATGGGTTTATTGAATTTATATGTTGCTTATAATTTTAATACGAATATTTGGGTGAATTTTAAATTATTTGGTGGTGCTGGGTTTACTTTGCTATTTGTTATTTTACAATCTGTTTATTTAACACAACATTTAGCGGAAAAAAAATCGAGTAATGAGTAATAATAGATTTTAATTAATTAAGGCTAATTTAATGCGATTATTATTAATTGAGGATGATGAACTATTAGGTGACGCTGTGCAAATGGGTTTAACTCAATTTGGCTATGTTGTGGATTGGTTAAAAGATGGTGGAACAGCAAGTAATATAATCAAATATGATACTTTTGAAGTAATAATTTTAGATCTTGGTTTACCTAAATTATCTGGTATTAATTTTTTACAGATATTAAGAAAAAGTGGCAATAACACTCCTGTAATTATTTTAACAGCACGTGAATCCATTCATGAAAAAGTACACGGATTAGATAATGGAGCTGATGATTATTTAACCAAACCATTTGACTTAAATGAATTGAATGCGCGAATCAGAGCACTGATTCGACGTTCTCATGGTCGAACTGAAACAGCATTACATTATAAAAATATTATGTTGGATTTTGCCGCTCACGCAGTCTATCTGGATGATGAATTACTGAATCTACCTAGAAGAGAATTTGCCGTATTACAAAAATTACTTGAACATATTGGACAAGTAATATCAAGAGAACAATTAATGCAAAGTATTTATGGATGGAACGAAGAAGTGGACAGTAATGCTTTAGAAGTACATATACATAATTTGCGTAAAAAATTAAATGCCACTTATATTCGCACAATTAGAGGTGTTGGTTATATGATTGAAAAAAATTAAGGTTATTATATTTTGTGAAATCATCAATTCGTAAATTTTTATTAATTAATTTATTGCTAGCTATTACTTTAACTACTACTTTAACTGCTATTGGTAATTTTTATCTAGATCAAAAAGATATTGAGAGACATTTAGATACATTAATGGCCATTTCAGCATTATCTTATCAAGCATTATTAAGTGGTGATTTGACGAAACATTCTCTTAAAAAAGCGCAAATTTTATTAAATTTAATTCCAAAAAAAATCGAAGCATATTATCAATATGTCTTTTACAAAAATAGGCAACCATATAATCATTATAATAAATTTAGTTTTCAGGTATGGAGTAATAACGGTAAATTATTATTGTATTCACCGAATTCATTACAACCAACTATTACTTCGCAAGATAATGGTTTTAGTAATAAAATTATTAATAATCAAGTGTGGAGAGTATTTACTGTTTATGATCCTGAATACAAAGTACGTACGGTTTTATCAGAACACTATGATACAAGAAACGCACTAGGTCATCGAATTGCTCAGGATGATTTATATATTATGTTATTGACCTTTCCATTATCTGGATTATTAATTTGGATAATAATCGGTCGTGGTTTGAGTAGTTTAGATAAAGTTGCCAATGAAGTGGCTAATCGTGCACCAAATAATTTAGAGACAGTTGATTTAAAAAACGTCCCTCAAGAAATTAAACCGGTAATAGATGAATTAAATAAATTATTTAATCGTTTAGCAGAAGGTTTTGAACGTGAACAACGTTTTGCTGCTGATGCTGCACATGAGTTGCGTACACCATTAGCATCACTAAAAGCCCAGGCACAAGTAGCATTGAATAGTTCTAATTTGGATGATAAAAATGCTGCATTAAAAAAATTAATAATTAGCGTTAATAGAAGCACGCATATTGTTCAACAATTATTAATCATTAGTCGTTTGACGTCGTATACTTCCAAACCTTCTCAATTAGAAAAAATAAATTTACCTAAAATTAGCAAAGAAATAATAGCAATGTTATTCCCATTTGCGTTAGAAAAAAATATTGAATTAATCTATGAAAATACTCAAGATATTGTGGAGTTTTACGGTAATACTACAGCCATTAGTATTTTAATTCGTAATTTATTAGACAATTCTATTAAATATTGTAATCAATATGATAAAATTACATTTCGTGTTTATGAAGAAAATAATGATGTAATTTTGACTATACATGATAATGGCCCAGGGATTCCCGTAGAGTTACATGATCGTGTTTTTGAAAGATTTTTTCGTGTTTTAGGCAATCATGCTCAAGGTAGTGGATTGGGTTTATCTATTGTTAGAGAAATTGTGAATGCTCATGGCGGCAAAATCCAACTTAATGCTCCTGAACATGGTAATGGCTTAATTGTAAAAGTTTTTTTCCCAATTAATCGTAAATTAAAATGAGGATTATATTGTGTTAAAAGGTGCTTCATCTTTAATAAAAAATGTATTTTTGCAATCAGGTGTTTTAACAGAACACAATATACAACAAGTCATCAATAAAATAATGCACAAGAATATTGATGATGCTGATTTATATTTTCAAAATATTTATGAAGAATCATGGTATTTAGAAGATTCACAAGTAAAAAGCGGTAATTTTACAATTGATAAAGGTGTTGGTATTAGAGTAGTTAGTGGTGATAAAACCGGGTATGCATATACTAATAATATTGAATTATCATCTTTAAACCAAGCAGCACAAGCCGCGAGTTCTATTGTTAATATGCACAGCACATTCCAAAAAATACATAAATTATCGCTTAATCATCAATCATTTAATGCTAAACATATAGATTATACTACATCCGCGCGGTATCTTGAACAAGATCCAATTATGAATTTGGATAAATTAACAAAAATTACAATTCTTGAAAATATTGATAAAGAAGCCAGAAGTTTAGATCCGCGGGTTATTCAAGTTACAGCATCTTTATCAGGTTCCTATGAGCTAGTGCTTCTGGTTACTATGGATGGTCAATTTATACCCGATATTCGGCCGTTAGTACATATTAATGTGAATATTATTGTGGAAAATTCTTGCGGCAGACGTGAAGCAGCTCGTTGTGGTGGTGGCGGACGTCATACTTATGCAGAGTTTTTACTAGATAAAAAATATTTACAATATTCACGTAATGCAGTACGCGAAGCATTGATTAATTTAGAAGCAGAAGATGCACCAGCTGGATCTATGCCGGTGATTTTAGGTTCTGGATGGCCAGGTGTATTATTACATGAAGCTGTTGGTCATGGTTTAGAAGGTGATTTTAATAGAAAAAAATTATCAGCATTTTCTGGATTAATTGGGCAACAAGTAGCATCTAAAGGAGTGACTGTAGTTGACAATGGCACATTAATGCACAAAAGAGGATCATTAACTATTGATGATGAAGGCACTCTCACACAAAATACAGTATTAATTGAAAATGGTATTTTAATTAATTATATGCAAGATAAATTAAATGCCAGATTAATGGGGATGGAATCAACTGGTAATTGCCGTCGTGAATCTTATGCTTATCCACCAATGCCAAGAATGACAAATACTTATATGTTATCTGGCGCTTATCATCCCGATGAGTTAATAGCGTCTATAGCTAATGGCTTGTATGTTGTAAATTTAAGTGGCGGACAAGTTGATATAACTTCAGGACAATTTGTTTTTTCCACTAGCGAGGCGTATTTAATTGAACAAGGTAAAATTACCAAGCCAGTCAAAGGTGCAACATTAATAGGTAATGGTCCTGAAGTTATGAAAAAAATTAGTATGGTAGCTAATAATTTAACTTTAGATGATGGTATTGGTACTTGTGGTAAAGATGGTCAATCAATACCTGTAGGTGTTGGTCAACCATCAATTAAAATTGATGAGTTAACTATTGGCGGAACAGTTGCTACTTAAGGATCGTGTACGAAAGTAAAATAATAGCCAACTTA
>CAXNCW010000109.1:0-4289 GCA_964200955.1 Legionellaceae bacterium | reverse complement strand
TTAAATTTAATAAATTTTTCAGATTTTGATGTACATTTAATATCATCGTTGACTACATAAATTTTATTGTCATTTTTAGCGGCAATAAAATCTCGCATCCATGGATCAGGAATAGGATCGAACGCGGTTTCATCTATTCGTTTCAAAAGCTTCATGCATTGCAAATTTTTAGTATGTTTTTGTAAGATCCAAGCCAAATATTGATAAAAAGAACGCTTCACATTTTGTTTATTAAAGAGATTTTGCAATAATATTGGGCAATCAAAGCTTTTAATGACATTACAAAAATGTTGATGATTGCTGAACTTGTTTATAAAATCTTCCGGTATCTGTTCTGTTGTATCAGCTAATTTATCAAAATAAAACAGTTGATCTGTGTCATTGATTAATATAATAGTATTATGATCATATTTATTTTGTTGTGTTGTTACATCTGCATCTATTTTGATAAATTGACACGACCAATTATTGTAAAATGTTTCAATCTCTAAAATAGATTTTATAAAAGGAGAATTCGGATCTACTAATAATATATTGGCAGCCTTCCCAGCTAAAACCCAAAAATCTAATTCTCCTGATAACTTATGTAGTTTTACTGATAAATCGGTATGATTACTATCATCTTGATTTTCTTGCATGTCTTATGCTCCCAATACAATACAATATAGAAGAGCCATACTAAAGGTATAGTATAAGCATATTATTTAATCAATGTTTTCATTGATTAAATTGTAAGTACACACACACTATGAATTAACAAAGTTTTTATATATAATAAAAAATTTTTAACGGAGTCTAAATTAATGTCAGTAGAACTTACTTTATCTATTATAAAACCTGATGCTGTAAAAAAAACAGTTATTGGTAAAATTTATGAGCGCTTTGAAAAATCTGGACTCAAAATTGTTGCAGCAAAAATGCAACAATTATCGCGTATCCAGGCTGAAGAATTCTATAACGTTCATAAAGACAGGCCATTTTTTCAAGATTTAGTGAATTTTATGCTTACAGGACCAGTAATGATTCAAGTTTTACAAGGTGTTGACGCTGTGAATAAAAATCGTGATCTTATGGGTGCCACTAATCCTAAAGAAGCACATCCTGGAACCATTCGTGCAGATTTTGCCGATAGTATTGATGCTAATGCCGTCCATGGATCTGATAGCATTGCTAATGCGAAAATAGAAATCAATTTCTTTTTTGCACCACATGAAATTTATAGTTATGACAAATAAAATTAATTTACTTGATTATAATCATGCAAAATTATTAGATTTTTGTAACATTATTGGTGAAAAACCATTTCGTGCTCAACAATTATTAAAATGGATTCATCAAAGTAATTTATGTGATTTTACCAAAATGACGAATATTTCTAAAAAATTATGTGCACAACTATTAATTATGGCAGAAATTAGATTGCCAGAAATATTAACTACAGAAATGTCTCATGATGGTACATGTAAATGGTTAATGAAATTTTCCTGTGGCAATAGCGTGGAAACTGTATTTATCCCCGAGGGTAAACGTGGTACGTTATGCGTATCATCACAAATTGGTTGCGGATTAAATTGCAGTTTCTGTGCCACTGGTAAACAAGGATTTAATCGTAATTTAACCACTGGTGAAATTATTGCACAAGTATGGTTAGCCACGCAGACATTAGCACAAAACAATCAATATAAGGTTACTAATATAGTAATGATGGGTATGGGCGAGCCATTATTGAATTTTGATAATGTCATTACAGCCATGGATATCATGATGGATGATTGTGCTTATGGATTATCAAAATATCGTGTAACCTTGAGCACCGCCGGTGTCATCCCTGAAATGCTTAAGCTTAAAGAACAAAGTTCAGTAGCCCTGGCTGTGTCTTTACATGCACCAAACGATGAATTACGTGACCTTTTAGTACCAATTAATAAAAAATATAATTTAACGCAATTAATGCACACGTGTAAAAATTATTTTCCTGTTGGTAGTAAACGTAAAATAACTTTTGAATATGTGATGCTCAAAGGTATTAATGATCAACTCAAATATGCCGAACAATTGGCTAAATTATTATATAATGTTCCAGCAAAAGTTAATTTAATACCATTTAATCCTTTTGCGTTAACACAATATGAACGTTCAGATCCAGAAACTATCTATGCTTTTCGTGAATTTTTATTGAAAACAGGGATTAATACTACAACTCGCAAAACCCGTGGTGATGACATACAAGCGGCATGCGGTCAACTTGCTGGGGAATTTATTGACCGCACCACAAGATCCATTAAATGGTTAAATCGTAACTTACGATCTAGTACCGCTTAATTATTTGGGGACATTTTGTGAATTTTTATTATCTTGATTATCATTCTCTACTTTTTGTTCTGTTTCAAGTTGAGATGATTCTGTTTTATCAACTGTATTGTCGATTGTTTCTTGTGTTTTAGAGAATTTTGAAGTTAATTCTTTCTCTGGACTGGGAGTGTCTTTTAAAGGATTGAGTTTGTTTGCAATATATTTTACAGCCGTTCCAAAATCTTTAATCATTTCTTTCACCGAAGCATTAAGAAGTGGTTGCAAATTCTTAGCAACAAGACTCATCATATCATGTGCAGACTGAGATGATACCTCTTCAGGTTTTTTGTCTTTTTTATTTTTTGGTGTTTCTTTTGGTGTTGGTTTATTTTCAATTGTTACATCTTTTTGTTCTACCTGTTGTTCTACCTGTGGTTCTACCTGTGGCTGTTCATTTTTACCTTCACTCATGATATAACTCCAAAAATATTTATCTCATAATTATATATTAACATAATTTGTAAAAAAAATCATATAACTGATGATTTAAAAAATATTTGCTAATCTTAATATAAGATAGACTATATTTAAAGAGAGGTTATTATGGGTGCACTCATTATACAACCAACTGCAACTGCTCAATGGTATGCGTGTATCCATGAAGCCGAACAAGACACTAAGCTGCTATTAAATGAGGAATTAGAAAGTTATTTAGTATTTTTATTAATGCGTTTTATTAAGGGGACAACATTAATCAATTCTATAATAGCATTTGATTTTATGAGTGGACTACAGGCGACTAAAGAGCGTAAAATGCAACTATTACGTGATGTTGGTGATAAAAGTCTCTTATTTAGCAGTTTATTTATAGAGATGGCTAAAAGAAAACGCGTATCCAACAATTATTTTATTGATATGGGCAAAGCTGCATATTTATCTGTTAGTGATTTGTCACTGTCATCATCAGCAAAATTATATTTTGAATTAAGTCAACAATTTACAAAAATGCAACAAATTTTACAAGCTATTAGAGGACAGAGTGACAGTACCAAAAAATTCTCACCAAATTTTATTAAATGACGCACAGAAATTAGCTATTAAGTATCTTGATGGCCCTTTATTAGTATTGGCAGGCGCCGGTAGCGGCAAAACTAGTGTGATCACAAAAAAAATTCTTTATCTTATAGAGCGATGTGATTATCAAGCTAAAAATATTGTTGCAGTAACTTTTACTAATAGATCAGCAAATGAAATGCGACAACGCATTATAAAAGCACTACCATTACTTCAGCGACGTGGTTTAACAATTTCAACTTTTCATACATTAGGATTAAAAATATTAAAACGTCATGGAACTTACTGTAATTTAAAAAAAAATTTTTCAATTTTTGATAACGATGATTGTTTACAGTTATTAAATGACCTGATTCCAGCTAATAATGCTAATGATTCTGCATACATAGTCCAATTACAACAACAATTATCTAATTGGAAAAATATGTTGTTAGACCAGCGAGAAATTTCACAAAATCATATAGATAATGTAGAATTTCTTGAGATTTATTCCAAATATCAACAAAAATTACGTGCGTATAATGCTGTGGATTTTGATGATTTAATTTATTTGCCAGTGCATTTATTACAGAATTATCCAGAGTTACATACCTATTGGCGCAATAAAATTCGTTATTTATTAGTTGATGAATATCAAGATTCTAATATTAGTCAATATCAAATGATTAAATTATTAACTAATAATAACTTAACAGCAGTCGGTGATGATGCTCAAGCCATTTATGCCTGGCGTGGAGCTTGTATCCAAAATATTTCGCAATTACAACATGATTATAGTAATTTAAAAATTATTAAATTAGAACAAAATTATCGATCAACTCGCTACATATTAAATGCAGCTAATAAATTAATTTCATATAATAATCAAGAATTTACTAAAAATTTATGGAGCGAATTTGGTTATGGAGAAAAATTACGAATTT
>CAXNCW010000108.1:0-4312 GCA_964200955.1 Legionellaceae bacterium | reverse complement strand
CAGATAAGATTTCAAGTATTAATGTTTCTTGATCTAAATGGTTGTGCATGGCTTCGTGATATCCCTAATGAATAAATTGCCAGTCTATCACAAAACTTTTGTATGGCACCAAGTCGCCGACGATAGTCGGCCTTAGCGCAGCGCCTTGTATATGAGTATTTAATATTGTAATCAAATCAGTATTCTTAGTAAATAATCCTTCTGCACCAAGCAAATGTTCAGTAGAAATTGTTGGCATCAAGAATTTAATTGCTATCCTGTTTTTATGTTCTTGTTGAATCTCGGCAATAATATTAGGAACTGTAAAGAAATAACTTGAATATTTTCATGTGTCAAACTCACTGCGTTCAAACAAAAGACTCATAAAAATATTCAAGTTATTTCTTTACAGTTCCTTAGCAATCTTACATAATAACAAAGTAACTTCATTATTTGGTATAGCCGTGTAACTACACATGGTACCTTGCACCAACTGCCATTGTGCAGCTAAAAATGCTTGTAATTTTTCTATGATATCTTGCTGATTTGGTTCAATCAGCTTAATTAATTGAGAGACAGTGTACTCCATATAGCAAACGATAATTTTATCTGCAAATGGCATCTGATGAAAATTTGAAATCAATGAGTAATTTGAACTTAATATTTGATTTAATTCTTGACCTATAAAAATCTCAATATAATTCTGCATTATTAGTATTCCATAATGATACAATTTCTATTTAAATAACCGATGGAAAAGTGTACTATATTAACTTATTCAAAGCTGCAATCTATTGTAATATTTAATCTTCTACCAACGCCATCAAGCTAGCATTACCGCCAGCCGCTGTAGTATCAATTGTAATAGTTCGTTCGTGACATAATCTAAAGAGATAATTTGGTCCACCAGCTTTAGGACCAGTCCCAGATAAACCTTCACCACCAAAAGGTTGTAATCCAACGACAGCACCAATCATATTACGATTAACATAACAATTACCCACATGTACACGTTTCTGAATATATTGAACAGTTTGTGTGATGCGACTATGGATACCTAAGGTTAAGCCATAGCCAGTAGCATTAATTTCAGCAATAACTTTATCTAAATTTTTACGTTTATAACAAATTACATGTAATATCGGACCAAAATTTTCTTTAGTTAAGCTACTAATGGAATTAATAGCAATTGCCGTTGGTGGTACAAAATAGCCATAATTACAAAGCTCAGGCAATTGGCATTGATAGATAATTTTATGATGTTGCTGCATATGTACAACATGTTTTTGTAACATCGTTAAAGCATCTTTATCAATTACCGGGCCAACATCCGTAGACAACCAACATGGGTCACCTATTTGTAATTCGGCCATAGCCCCTTTTAATAATTCTATCGTACGCAAATAAATTTCTTCTTGAACATATAACACACGCAATGCCGAACACCGTTGCCCTGCACTACCAAATGCTGAATTGATGACATCAAGAACTACTTGCTCTAATAGAGCTGATGAATCAACAATCATCACATTTTGGCCACCAGTTTCAGCAATTAGTGGGATAATTTCCCCGCCACGATTAGCTAACATATTATTAATAATATTAGCCGTCTCAGTAGATCCAGTAAATAATACTGCTTTTATGCGTTTATCTTGTAAAACTGGGGATCCAATAATACGTCCAGGGCCAATCAATAGCTGTAAAACGTCAGTTCTAAAACCCGCTTTATACATTAATTTAATTGCCATTGTCGCGATTAATGACGTTTGTTCTGCAGGTTTAGCTAAGACACAATTACCTGCGGCTAATGCTGCTGCTATTTGTCCAATAAAAATGGCTAAAGGAAAATTCCATGGACTAATACAAAACACAATACCACGTGGATGCAAACTCAATTCATTGATTTCACCTGTATAACCATGTAATCGTGTTGGTTCTGCCATCAATTTTTGTGCCATATAAGCATAATAGCGACAAAAATCAATTGCTTCTCTAACTTCAGCAACACTATCAGTCCAAGTTTTTCCAGCTTCAAGAACCAACAATGCAAAAAATTCCGCACGATTTTCTTCTAATAAGCAGGCAAAACGCTCCAATAAAGCTGCACGTTCTTTGACATCAACAAGACTCCAATATAGGAAAGCCTGCGCGGATTTATCAACAGCAAGTTTCACATCATCTAAACTTGCATCACTCACACGACCAATTAATTGTTGTAAATTTTGTGGTGATACCACATCACGTTGTTGACGAACACATACTAAATTAGCAATTAAAGGTTCTGCGTACCAATTATCTAATTGCATATTGATATAATATTGCTTCAATAGTAGTACTTCTTCTCTATCAGTAAAATCATAACCCATAGAATTTTGGCGTTCTGGTAAAAAAATCATTGCTGGCAAAGGAATATTTTGATTAATTTTACTTAATAATTCATTAGCTTTTTTTATTGGATTTTCTGTTAACACATGAATTGGTTCTTTTTCATCGACTATACGATTAACAAAAGAAGAATTGGCGCCATTCTCCAATAAACGCCTGACTAAATAAGGCAATAAATCTTCATGACTACCAACAGGAGCATAAATACGACAAGGAATATTAGCACAATCTTTTGGCACTATTTGTGCATATAGCTCATCACCCATTCCATGCAAACATTGAAATTCAAATTCACGATAATCGCCGACTAAATTTAAAATCATCGCCACCGAATAGGCATTATGCGTAGCAAATTGTGGATAAATCATATCAGTCATAGTCAGTAATTTTTTTGCACAGGCTTGAAAAGATACATCTGTAAACACTTTACGAGTAAATACTGGGTAATCAGAGAATCCTTGCATTTGAGTTTTCTTGATTTCACTATCCCAATAGGCACCCTTAATTAAACGCACAATTATACGTTGTTTTGCTTTTTTAGATAATTCGTAAATCCAATCTAATACATAATAAGCCCGTTTTTGATAAGATTGTACCGCAATACCAAAACCATTCCAATTACGTAAGGTACTATCCAGAAATACAGTTTCAATTACATCAAGAGATAATTCCAGTCTCTCTGACTCCTCAGCGTCAATGGTCAAACCAATATTATATTTTTTTGCTGCTTGCGCTAAAATTAATAATTTTTCAGGTAATTCTCGCAAGACTTTTTCATATTGCGATTCTTGATAACGTGAATGCAATGCAGATAATTTAATTGATACCCCAGGACGTTGGTAAATACTAGTATCAGCTGCGACACTAGCACCAATTGTATCAATTGCTTGTAAATATGCATTAAAATAACGTTCAGCATCTAGACTAGTTAATGCAGCCTCACCTAACATATCATAGGAGTAGCGATATCCCAGTGCTTCTTTTTTCTTTGCACGACTCACAGCCTCAACAATTGTTCTACCCATGACAAACTGTTTGCTCATAATGCGCATCGCTTTATCTACTGCTTTACGAATAACGCCTTCACCACTATGATTGGCTAATTTTAAAATAACTTGTGATAATCGAGAATCAGCACTTTCTGGAGTTAAGACTTTGCCAGTCAAAATTAATGCCCAAGTTGTAGCATTTACAAAAAAAGAATCACTTTGACCTAAATGCGATTTCCAATCAGCAGAAGTTAATTTATCTTTAATTAAGCTATCTATTGTCGCATGATCTGGTACACGCAATAATGCTTCAGCTAAGCACATCAAAGCTATACCTTCATCACATGATAATGAATATTCTGTTAAAAATGAATCAATGCCTGTGTTTTTACGCCTATCTTGACGAATTTTTGTAACTAACTTAGTAGCAAAATCAGTAATTGCAAAACTTTGTGATTCAGACAACAAAGCTTTATTCATCAGCTCAGTTACCAATGTTAATTCATTAATTCTATATACTGTATTGATTTGTATACGTGTCTCTGATAAAAATTTATCCACATTTCGCTTTAACATTCAATCTCCAATACTACATTATAATTATAGCCACGTATTATATACACAACATAACACGGTAACAATGTTTATAATTGCAAATTATTAATATAATTTGCAATTACCTCATTAAAGTCATTAATGGGTGCCGCGCTTTATTATAGCGGTTCCTGATTGTTATTGAATGTAGAAATACAACAAAACACTCAGAAACAATGTTACACTAACGGTAGTTATAAGAATGAAAATACCAGCTCTGTTATAATTCAATTTGTGTGAGTTACCTCAAAAGTAGTCGTTTCCTTTTCAGTAATGTAATTTCTGTACGAAAAACGGACTCGAGAAATCGGCACGCACCCTCGATTGTTTCATACATGGTAAAAAGTGTATTGAACGGATGGTAA
>CAXNCW010000107.1:0-4317 GCA_964200955.1 Legionellaceae bacterium | reverse complement strand
AGTAGTCGCCACGGAGACGCTATCAAATACCGCATCGACAGCAACACCAGCTAAAAGTTCTTGCTCATACAATGGAATTCCTAACTTTTTATAAGTATTTAATAATTCCGGATCAACTTCATCTAAACTTTTGGGTGCATTTTTACTGTTTTTAGGTGCAGAATAATACGAAATATTTTGATAATCAATTTCATGAAAATTTACAGATGACCATTGTGGTGACGATAAAGTTAACCAATGATGATATGCTTGTAAACGCCAATTTAATAAAAATTCCGGCTCATTTTTAATTTGTGATAATTTACGAATTGTATCTTCATTTAAACCTGGGGGAAAAGTGTCGGTTTCAATATCAGTGACAAATCCATGTTGATACTCATTATTTAATATGGCATTTAATTGTCTATTTTCTTTAGGCACGTTTGACCCTTAAATCATTGCTATCAATATTAATTTTATTAGTAGGTAATACTGATGTTGCTAATGTTGTTAAACTAATATTAGCTAACGTATTCTCTATAATGCGACTAATAAATTGCCAATTCTTTTGCATATTACAAACTAAATGTAACGAACAATTTTGATTAGTACTACACTCAGTAAGACCACGTTGTTTTTCCACAGCATAAATAATGTCTGCAATTGAAATTTTATTTGCATCACGCTGTAGACAATAGCCACCATTAATGCCCCGCAAAGATTTTAATAATCCGTCGGCAGTTAACAACTTTAATAATTTACTAACAGTCGGGATATTTAAATGTGTACTGTGTGCAATATCCCGTGCATTCGAAAACTGTTGATCACAATTAGCAAAATATACCATGATTATTGTTCCGTAGTCAGCAAGTTTACTGATGCGCATCATAACATTCTCAATATAAATAATCTAGTACTAAATAGGTACTAATTTAGTTTATACAATACTTACGCTGAAAATACAAGAAATATTATTTAGATTGCATACGCATTGCGCCATCAAAACGAATTACTTCACCATTAATAAATTCATTGGTAATTAGCTGTAACACCAAACTAGCAAATTCTTCAGGTTTACCTAAACGTTGTGGGAATGTTACCATCGCGGCCAAGCTATCTTGTACATTTTGTGGCATATTCAATAACATCGGGGTCGCAACTAACCCTGGAGCAATAGTATTAACACGAATAGCATGCTGTGCTAATTCGCGAGCAGCCGGTAATGTCATCGACACGACACCACCTTTCGATGCACTATAAGCCATTTGTCCAATTTGACCTTCGAAAGCAGCGATAGAAGCGGTATTAATAATCACACCACGTTCTGGAATTGCCGAAGGTAATTGCAACATAGCATTCGCAACCAAGCGCATCACATTAAATGTACCCACTAAATTTATATTAATAACTGTTTGAAAATCAGTTAACGGCATTACGCCATTTTTACCCACCATTCGTTTTGCTGGTGCAATACCTGCACAATTAATACAAATGCTTGGAATACCAACTTGTTTTAACGTTAATGCTAATGCGTTAACAACCGCATCATCAGAACTAACATCACACTCTACGCTTAAAGTTGGTTCAATATCATTTTTTACTATAGTTTTATCCCATACAACAACTTTAACATTATGGGCAAGTAACATCTGTACACATGCCTTCCCCATGCCAGACATCCCGCCAGTAACTACTGCAATTTTATTATTTAAATTCATAATCTGCCTTACATAATCTAAAGATCGAGCACAATCCTTATTTAATATTAATACATAACAAATACATAGCTATTAAAAGAATAATTACCAAAAATGGATAACCACCGCCAACTAAAATCTTAATATTTTGTGTTGTTTTAACACTACGTACCCGTGCACTCCAAGCCATTATTATGGGTAATAATAATAATAATATAATACAACAAATACCAGCATAAGATAACGCGTGTAAGTAAATACCAGGTTTCATTAAAACAATTATTAGTGGTGGTAAAAAAGTGAAACCACAAAGCATTACTTTTTGTATTCCAGTTTTTTGTAATTTACAACCATCGGCTAGAAAGTCAAATAAACCAATTGAAACACCAAGAAATGCTGTGATCATACAAATTGAAGTAAAAAAATTAAAAAATCCAGAAATTATATGACTATTGACGGCTGCATTTAATGCTATATTTAATCCGCTAGTTGCATGATCGGTTTGATTTAACACCATCAATCCATGCACACCATGCCGCGGTATTACACCCATAATTACCGCATCCCAAAGAATATAACAGATCAATGGAATCAATGATCCGATGATCACAAGTTTTCTCAATAACACTAAATCATTATGTAAATACTCACGTAAACTAGGAATGATTGAAGCAAAACCAAAAGACGTGATTAATACCATAATACTACTAGTTATAGTATTTGCTGTGCCGCCTAGCCATGATTGTATCTTAATATACGGACTAATAACTAAAATTAATAAAATATAAACACCAAATTTACCTAACATTAGTATACGATTAACTGAGATCACAGCATTAATGCCATTATACACTACAGCACCAAATAGCATTGTAAAAATGATTGAAGTTATCCAATTTGGTAAAGAAATATGTATCCGTTGCATTAATTGCTGTAATACATCGCTGCCTCCAGAAATATATGCTGAGATCAAAGCGTACAGCAATAATAAATAAGTAATCCAACCTATAATTTGTCCTGGCAACCCTAGGGTTGCTTTAGCCATTGAAATCATATTACTACCAATTGGTAATTGCATGTTCACTTCTAAAATTAATAATGCACCGATAGTCATTATTATCCAACATAATATCAAAAAGATTAATGAATTTACAAAACCTACAGATGCAGTAGCAACTGGTAAAGCTAACATACCACCACCAATTGATGTGCCAATTATTAACAAAATACCACCAAAAAATTTTGAATTGAACATAATATAAATTCCTTAAATAAGGGAACTCGTAAAAAATAATTTTTGATAATATAGCATTTATTTTTAATCTCTGTACATGATAAAAATCTCCATATAAATACAAATATTATATTATTTATTTTTATTATTTGTTATACTGCCTATCGTAGTGCCGTGGTGGCGGAATTGGTAGACGCGCCGGATTCAAAATCCGGTGATGGTGACATCGTGTGGGTTCGATTCCCACCCTCGGTACCATTTAAGAACGTTGCACATGAATTATTGTCGCTTTGATTGAGATTGTTGCTGCTCATCTTGTTCTATTTGTGTATATGCTTGGTTAAATTCTGGAATCTGCATCAATTTCTCAAAAATACGTCGCATAATATGTGGCTGTTGATTAGTTTGTATTTGTTCTTTATATATTTTAAATATATCTGCATGAGTTAATTGATCATGTAGTGTTGTACTTTTTATAATGCTTTTATTATTAATAGCAATGTGTGTGAAAGCCCCCATTTGTTTAAAAGTTTTTTCAATAAGTTCTTGAAAACATTGTGGTGCACTTAATGTTTGATTATGTAAAGCAATAGATCTAGATAATGCAAAAGATTCTAAAGAATCAATGTTATTTTCTATATAATTTTTTAAAATATAATAAATTTCTCGAACCGCAACACTGTTGCTATAATTATGCGTTATTAAAATACTATGCAATTTATTAAATGTCGCAAGAGATAATTTTGGCTTACTAAAATTTAATATGTGTTGATAACATTTAGAGATATCATCTAATGATGAATCTTTTCCCGATAATATTGCTTCATATGCATGTTGAAAATACTCTAGAATCCATGTGTATGGCTCTTGATTGTTGACAGCATTAATATCTAGATCATAATTATTAATATAATTAATAGAATCTAAATAACCCAATGCAACTAATTCTTGTGCATACTTGCTAGCTTCTGCAAAATCTCGCGTGGCAATTGTCCCTGATCTAAGTTCCATTGTATTTAATGGAAAACTTTCTTTAAGTTTGTTATAACCCGCCCTTTTTTGTTCTGTATTTTTATACGGCACTTGATATTGTGCTAATTGCGGCGCTAAATAATCTCTAAGAAAAACTTCTAAAAAACTGGGTTTATATATTTGCGGTGCCAACTTAGTATTAATGCGATCTATAAACATAGCAACCTTCACTGCTATGCTCTCTTTTGAATTTGACATCAATATACTAAACTGTTTATCTTTGGCTATAGATTTTATGATTTTTGCTATTTGTTTAAATGTATCTTCTGATAAATGCTTTTTGATCAACAATTCATTCGTGACATGCCCCACTTCATCAATTATTTTAAAAAAAATATTATCTTGTTCATTATCTTGTTCATTATAATTTTGTCG
>CAXNCW010000106.1:0-4381 GCA_964200955.1 Legionellaceae bacterium | reverse complement strand
TCAAAAATAAAGTTAATAATGATCAATTGTCTTATGATTGGATAAAAAAATATAATCCCCATTCAGGTCTGTTAAAACTGATAGAGTTAATGAATCAAAAAAACGCATCATCAGTGGGGAAATTTATAAATTTTATTTGTAATGACAATGATGATGAGAATATTACAGAAAATTACAATACAAATAATATAGCTAAACTTTTAGAAAAATCTTTAATTGCCATTGATGATATTCAATCTTTAACAAAACCTTTAAGTGACTTCATTCAAGAAAATAAGGATTGTTTATACATTATAAAGACTGAATATTGTGCTAATCCAGAGCTTTATGTACTTATTATTCTTATTATTAAAGAAAAAAACAAACGTTTATGTAAATATGAAGAAATATTAAAGTTATTTAACCAGTTTATGAGTAATTTTTCTGGTGGTTATATCCCAGTAGTGCATGAATATATACGCAATTTAATTCGTAATAACCATGAGACTAGTGTGCAGATCGATAATGTTATTAATATATTAAATAAATGTAAAACAACATATTTAAAAGAGATTAATGATGAGGCTAAAGAAAAACAACATAAAATCATTGCTCATCTTAAGAAAATGGTCAATTATTTATTTCCAGGACAGAGTTACGATAACTTTGTGAATGAATTTAAATCCGAGTATGCTAAGACTATGCAAATTATAACCAATAATATACCACCAGGATTAGATACGAAACAAATTACTTCTGATATTGTTCAAACACATCAAAATGAATTAAAAAAGCAATTAAAAATTAATGCAGAAAATGTGTTACTTAATATTTGTCCAATAAAAATTGATGAGACTTTAATAGTGCCTAAAAATTTAATATCTACATTATTTAATCATACACAACATAAACTTTATCAACAATTAAAGATAAGAACTACCAATCTTAACATGATAAATCGACAACAATATATGCCTAATTTAAACTTGTTAATAAAATTACAACAAGAGCATGAAAATGATATAGCGCAAAATAACATCTCTGTAATGCAGATATCTCAAGAAGATTCACCAATATTGTTAGACTTATTTAATACCAGGCATGATAGATTACAAAAGATGGAACTGTTGCTTGAGACATTATCGCAAGCTAACAACGACATCACTTTTATAACACAAAAAACAGTGAATTTGCATGAAATTAGTAAAATTAAACGACAAAATTTAATAAAATGTCGTGCGCATATTGGTGAATTATTTCTTTTGGCTGAGCATTTTAAAAACAATAAACAAGATAATAATCACTCACTATGTTTGGATTTATATGACAAATTAAATAATACAGTAGAAAATTATCTGATTTTAGATAATCAAAAAAATTTATATCAAGAAATAAAAAATATAATTGATCAAGAACAATATCATATATTATATAAATCTAATAGTGTGCAACAAAGCATTGTGAATATTTTATATTATATTAATTTATGGCGTATCGCGTGTGTGGCATATAATATTTGTTTTAACCAAAAGTTGCATAATAATACGTTTTTTGCTAATCCACCATATCAGCCTGAACAGGTACAAAATGTATTAAATAATATTTGTATCTCATCACAATCGAAACACTCGTCAAGCAATCCTGATAAAAATGCACTACACTTGAATTAAAGTATCATTAAGGCACTGTCAGGAAATTAGTTCCTAATAAAAGGTCAAATATAATGCAACAGCATATACTTGTGGTTTATTCACAACATATAGAAACTTATAAAAAACATTTTATTAATACTCTTGAACATAAATTAACCGCGGCGCATTATAATATTATTAATTGTATTTCTTTACAAGAAGCATATGAAATTAGTCACTTAAATCCACGCATTGTAACGATAATTTATGATTGGGATGATTTTGGTTTTGATAGTTTACATCAATGTGCCAATAAAAATCATTTATTACCAATTTTTGTTATTACCAATAAACATACATCTGTGGATATGAATCTTAGTGATTTTAATTTAACTGTCGATTTTTTACAATATGATACTAATTTGATCGAGGATGATGTTCAACGTATATTATTGGCAATTAAAAAATATCAAAGCGCTATATTGCCACCTTTTACTAAGGCTTTGATAGAGTATCTCAATGAATTAAATTATGCTTTTTGTACACCCGGTCATCTTGGTGGCACCGCATTTCAAAAAACACCAGTGAGTGCAGCTTTTTATGACTTTTTTGGTTCTAATATTTTTCGTGCTGATTTATCTATTTCTATAGAAGAATTAGGTAGTTTAATGGATCATTCTGGTGTTCATCGTGATGCTGAAAATTTTATCGCACAAACATTTGCCAGTGATCGTTCTTTAATAGTTACTAATGGTACTTCAACTGCTAATAAAATAGTTGGCATGTATTCAGCAACTGCTGGTGATACAGTAGTTATTGATAGAAACTGTCATGAATCATTAGCGCATTTTTTAATGATGGTTGATGTTATTCCAATTTATTTAATACCAACGCGTAATGCTTATGGTATTTTAGGTGGCATTTCGCAAGAAGAATTTACTTCTATTTCTGATAAAATTGCTAAACATCAGCATCATGCTAAATGGCCAACATATGCAGTAATTACAAATTCTACATATGATGGTATTTTTTATGCTGTACATAATTTGCAAGAAATTTTACAGATACGACATTTACATTTTGATAGCGCATGGGCTCCATATACAAAATTTCATCCGATTTATGCTAATAAATTTGGTTTATCTTTAACACCAAAACCTTATCAAGTAATTTTTGAAACGCATTCTACGCATAAATTATTAGCAGCTTTTAGTCAATCTTCAATGATTCATATTAAAGGTCAATATAATGCAGAAATTTTAAATATTAATTATATGATGCATACCAGTACTTCACCATTTTATCCTTTAATTGCTAGTAGTGAAATTTCTGCTGCGATGATGCATAGTAGTGGCCATCATTTAATGACCGAAGCGATTCACTTGGCTTTAGATTTTCGTTTAGAGATCAAAAAACTTAAAAAACAGAGCACTACTTGGTATTTTGACGTTTGGCAACCAGATAATTGTAGTGATATTCCAACATGTTTCCCATTAAAATCTAAAGATAAATGGCACGGTTTTAAAAATATTAGCGATCAACAATTATTCTTAGATCCGATTAAAGTCACAATTTTGTTACCTGGAATTATTCATAATAAACTTGATAGCTGGGGGATTCCAGCATTCATTGTAGAAAAATTTCTTGCAGAGCATGGTATTATTGTCGAAAAAACCGGTCCTTATTCCATGTTATTTTTATTTAGTTTAGGTATTACTCAAGCTAAATCTATGGCATTATTAGCCGCATTGAATCAATTTAAACAATTTTATGATCAAAATCTCACAATAAAGAAATTGATACCTAAACTATATCAATCATATCCAAATTTTTACGCTAATATGACCATACAAAATTTATCCGAAAGTATGCATAAATTAATACAAAAACACGATTTACCTAAAACCATGTATCATGCATTTGACTTACTTCCCAATATGATTTTTACCCCACATCAAGCATATCAAAAACTGATTAAACAAGAAGTGAAACTGATTCCAATAGCTGAATTAAAAGATCAAATTGCGGCAACAATGATTTTGCCATATCCTCCAGGAGTACCGTTGATTATGCCTGGAGAGCAAATTACCGATGCCTGTTTACCAATTTTAGAATTTTTATTAATGCTGGATGATATTGGGCGTGTATTTCCAGGGTTTGCAATAATGATTCATGGCACAGAAATAGATGCTATTGGTAATAGGTATGTGCAAGTTATCGTTTATTGATGCAGAAAAATCTTTTCAAAAGAAATTATAAGATTTCTTCCTAATTGTTTACCGAGAATCATACCTAATTTTTGTTGTTGTAACAGATCAATCTGTTGTAAATTTAATAATTGCAATTTTATTTGTTTATAATTTAAACAATAAATATTATCCATATTTTTAACAATAGCGTTCATGTTTTCTTTCCTTGTGCATATAGTTGGATTGCTAGAATTAAGCATAATCTGTGACTTGCTATAATTGCAATAGAAAATGTAATTATATTTTTTTAAACATTTTTGAATAACATTGCAAATTTCATTGCTCACGGTATAAAATACCACAATCTTACGTATGATTGGATAACCAAGGAGTAAATGTGCGTTTTTTGTTAAATTTTATAATAGTAATAGCATTCGTATTTTCTAATATGCTTTTTGCTGATACAAAAAAAAACAATAATTCTTATTATCCCGAATATCCTCAGTTAAATTTAGATAATTTAAATATTAAACAAGTTGAATTAATTAAAAAAGGTGAATATTTAGCAAAAATGGGTGATTG
>CAXNCW010000105.1:0-4382 GCA_964200955.1 Legionellaceae bacterium | reverse complement strand
AGTAATTTCCACCTTATCATTATGTTCATTATTATTTAATTGCTGCATATACATCCTGAATTATTATTTTAAGTTATTATTGCAACGGATTATATATAATTTCTCAAAAAAAGATAGTTAATTTTAAATTTGATGACTTTATTCTGCTGTTAATGCATCAGAAGCTGGGGTATACGCATACCCTAAATCGCGCGCAACCGCCTCGCATGTAATCATACCTTTATGAACGTTTAAACCATTTAATAAATGACCATCATTTAATAATGCCATAGAAGTACCTTTAGTTACTAAACTTATGACAAAAGGTAAGGTGGCGTTATTCAATGCAAAAGTTGAGGTTCGAGGCACTGCTCCTGGCATATTAGTGACACAATAATGAATGATATTATCAATAATATAAGTGGGTTCATGATGGGTAGTGGGGCGACTGGTTTCAAAACAACCACCTTGATCGATAGCAACGTCAACAATCACTGATCCGGGACGCATAGCTTGCAGCATATTGCGTGTCACTAATTTTGGTGCTGCCGCACCAGGAACTAAAACTGCGCCAATAACTAAATCAGCATTGACGACATAATGTTCTAATGCTTCAGCTGTAGCATAAATAGTCTTTAATTTTACGCCGAATTGCCGATCTAAATCTCGTAGACAGATTAATGATTTATCTAAGACAGTAACATTGGCTTCCATACCAATCGCCATGCGTATCGCATGAGTACCAACAACGCCACCACCAATTACCACAACATTAGCTGGGGCAACACCTGGCACACCACCAAGTAACACGCCACTACCACCTTGAGCCATTTCTAAACAATGGGCACCGGCTTGAATGGACATGCGTCCAGCAACTTGTGACATTGGAGTTAATAGCGGTAATCCGCCATCTTTTTGTGTCACGGTTTCATACGCAATTGCGGTAACTCCAGACTCTTGTAGTAATTTTGTTTGGATTGGATCTGGTGCAAGATGTAAATAAGTAAATAAAGTTTGGCCAGTACGTAGCTTTTTACATTCTATAGCTTGTGGTTCTTTAACTTTTATGATTAAGTCCGCACGCGCGAAAATTTCTTCAGCGGTGTCCACAACCATGGCGCCAGCATGCCGATATTGTTCATCAGTAATGCCAATACCTAATCCTGAATTTTTTTCAACTAATACGGCACTGCCAACATTGATAACTTCCTGAACACTTGCAGGGACAAGACCGACACGATTTTCATGAGATTTAATTTCTTTTGGGACACCTACTATCATTATTTACTTCCTTTTTATTTGTTTAAAACCTTCTAGTAATTGCGGTACAATTACAAATAAATCTCCAATTAATCTGTAATTTGCAATTTGCATAATCGGTGCATCTTCATCCTTATTGATGGCTACAATGATTTTTGAATCCTTCATTCCCGCTAAATGCTGTACTGCTCCTGAAATTCCAATGGCAATATATAATTCTGGTGCCACTATTTTACCAGTTTGTCCAACTTGACAATCATTAGCTACAAATCCTGCATCAACAGCGGCACGTGATGCACCGACAGCTGCTTGCAATATGTCTGCTAATTCTTCAATTAATTTAAAATTTTCAGAACTTTGTAAGCCTCGACCACCGGCAACAACAATTCTTGCACTGTTGAGATCCGGTCGTGTTGATTGATTATGTATATAATTAATAAATTTTATTCTATCTAATATAGTAATATTATTAATATAATCATCAGCACTTATAGACCTTTCTATTGCGCATGGTTCCTGTTGTGTTGAGATGGCATTAAACGCTGTGGTTCGAACAGTGAATATTTTGATTGCATCTAAACTTTTAACCCGTTCTATTGCATTCCCAGCATAAATTGGATGATCTACAGTGTTTTCGTCAATCACGCTGATTATATCAGAGATTTGTGCAACATCTAGTTTTGCAGCTAAATATGGTAAAATATTTTTTCCAAATGTGGTTGAAGGTGCGAGTATGATGCGATCTGAGTGATTCATGCTATTTAAAATCACCGGAATAAGTGATTCTACCAGCGGATGTTCGTAGATTTTGTGATCAATTGCCTTGACTAAAGTAACGTCAGCTAATTTAGAGGCCTCAGTTATTACTGAAGCACATTGATAACCAATTATTAACATGGTAATGGGTAAAGAAAAACATCGTGCTGCTGCCAAAGTACTCAATGTTGCTGGTTGTAAACGAATATTGTTGTGTTCTGCAATTATCATTGTAGTCATTTTTTGCTCTCCGTATCACATCAATTGATTACCATGCAATATATCGATTAATTCTTGGGCGTTTTGTAATTTAATCCCTTTAGTACGTGCTTGAGGCGTCGTCACCTGAATTATTTCTTCATGTAGACGTAATGGTATGCCTAGATCTATTAATGGCATGATGTTTAATGGTTTACGTTTTGCTTGCATAATATTGGGTAAACTGGCATAGCGTGGTTCATTTAAACGTAAATCAGTACTAATTATTGCTGGTAATGATAGTTCTAAAGTTTCTAACCCACCATCAATTTCACGTGTGGCAAGTATTATATGGTTATTTAATTCTACTTTAGAAACATAAGTTGCGAGTGGCCAATTTAATAAGGCTGCTAACATTTGTGGTGTTTGATTATTATCACCATCAATAGATTGTTTACCCAGAAGAATTAGGTCGGGCATCTCAGCATTGCTGAGAAATTGTAAAATTTTTGCTATATCTAAACTACAATGACGTTCTGCCGATTGAATTAAAATGGCGCGGTCTGCGCCTAAGGCTAGACTATGGCGTAAAATATCTTGACAAATATCGGTGCCTATAGAGATAACAAGAATTTCAACATCAGGTTGGGATTCTTTAATGCGTACCGCGGCTTCAATAGCAATTTCATCAAATGGATTAATTGCCATTTTGATATTTTGGGTTTCTACACCAGTTTTATCGTTTTTTACTCGAATTTTAACATATGGATCAATTACGCGCTTCACTGCGACTAATATTTTCATGATTGTTTCCCTGTTAATCTGTTGAACCAAGATATTTTGGGCATAATATAAAGCAAAAACCCTATTTCTAAAAGAGTTAGATACATAGCGATGACAACATCACTGAGATAATGTTTTAATAATACAATGCGTGAGATTGCGATTAATATTCCTAAAGCAATAAATTTATAACTATGTCGTGGAAATAAGACACTTAATCCGAGGACAAAGCCCATAATTGTGGTTGTATGTCCGGAAGGAAAGGACCAATATTCAGTGTGTAATTTTAGCCAATAAAATCCATATTTATGTTCTTGTAACCATAAAATTGGACGAGCACGACTAAAAATAACTTTTAAAATTAAACAAATAATATTAGGAGCGATGGTGCACATGAGTAAAAAAAAGACTCGTTGTTCCCAAATTTTATGCTGAGAACAATAATGTAGAATGCAGCCAAGCACTGAAAGGATCATCACATACATGTAAATATTGCCAAATTTGGTTAATAAATTCAACCAATATAATAACTGCAGTGCCGGATGTGTTGCAAGCATATGAACTATAGATCTATCAAAATAATAATAGCTGGCAATGAGGAAGAGAATTATGGCCATAATGCTATATGGGCGGATAAGAAATTTTGCTGTTTTCAATAATGTTGTCATAATCTTATGTATAGTTGACAGAGTCAGTTATATAATGGTATGTTTTATTTTTCTATAATTCAACCTTGTGAGGATCATGCATAGGCAAGTTTTTATGATATCTGATGGCACAGGGATTACTGCTGAACAATTAGGTAATAGTTTAATTACACAGTTTGAACATATTGATTTTGAAAAACATATTATTCCTTATATTGATTCTGTTGCTAAAGCACAAGAAACCGTAAATCATATTAATGCAGTGTATAATACTACCGGAATGAAGCCATTAATTTTTATGACGTTAATAGATCCTGATATTGTGGAAATCTTAAAACAGGCGACTGCAACTTTTTTTGATTTATTCGGCACATTTTTAGCGCCTTTAGAAAAAGAATTACATGAAAAGTCTTCTTATACAGTTGGCAGGACTCATGGCCTGCATGATGTACAATCTTATTCGGCACGGATTGAAGCAATTAATTATACGTTGGCGCATGATGACGGTGTTAAGATCGCAGGGTATGAACGTTCCGATATTATTTTAATTGGGGTCTCGCGCTCAGGTAAAACTCCAAGTTGTTTATATATGGCGTTGCATTTTGGCGTTTTAGCAGCCAATTATCCTTTTACTGAAGATGATTTAATTTCATTTGAGTTACCAGAATTTTTGCGTCCTTATAAGAAAAAATTATTTGGTTTGACTATTGATCCACAAAGGTTGCAACAAATTCGTCATGAACGTCGCCCTCATAGTCG